>JANXWT010000470.1 GCA_025351035.1 Opitutia bacterium
GGATCGAACACGACGACATCCGCAAAAAATCCCTCCCGGAGCGAACCGCGCTCTTTCAGACCGAGATTCTCCGCCGGCAGCGAGGCGAGCTTGCGCACCGCCGCCTCGAGCGAGAGCAACTTCTCGGCGCGCACGTAGCGGCCGAGCACGCGGGAAAAATTGCCGTAGGCGCGCGGGTGCGGATTTGAGAGCAGAAACGGCCCCTCCGGTGCCATTGACTCCGCGTCCGAACCGAAAGACACCCATGGCAGCACAATTTGCCGGCGCACGTTGTCCTCGCTCATCACAAAATAAATCGTGCCGACGCGGCTGCCGTCTTCGATCACGAGGTCCATCGCCGTGTCCTCAGGCGAAGTGCCGCGCAGCCGCGCGATCTCGGCGAGTGTCTTGCCGGTGAGCGGCTTCAGCATCGGATTCTTGAACTGGCAAAGGACAATCCGGTCCGGCGAACCGGCAGCAAGGTAGAGGCTCTCCCATTTGTCGGTCGGTGTGGTCATCTCGCGGCGAACCCGCTCGCGGATGGCCGGGTCCTTGAGGCGTTCCGCCCACGCCTTGTAGCCGCCCTCCTGCACCCACGGCGGCATGGACGCATCGAGTCCGGTGGCACCGGCGGTGTAGGTATACATGTCGGCCGTGATGCGCAAACCGGCCGCGCGCGCGGCCTCGATTTTCTTGATCACCGCCTCAAGCTTCGGCCAGTTCGGCTGGCCCGCGGCTTTGAGATGGTAGACTTCAGCGGGAATGCGCGCTTCGCGCGAGATCGCGATCAGCTCATCCAACGCTTCGAGCAGTTGGTTGCCCTCGCTGCGCATGTGCGAAATATACATGCCGCCATAGGACGCGGCGACGCGGCAGAGTTCGATCAACTCGTCGGTCTTGGCGTAAAAGGCCGGCGCGTAAATGAGCGACGACCCAACACCCATCGCGCCTTCCTCCATCGCCTGCCGCACGAGCGTCTTCATGCGCTCCAACTCAGCTGGGGTCGGGGGCCGGTCGGCCTTGCCGATTTCGTGGATGCGCACGGTCGTAGCGCCGACGAACGAGGCGACGTTGCACGCGACGCCGCGCTTCTCCAAATACGAAAGGTATTCGCCGAGCGTCGTCCACTCGATCGGATACTTGATGTCGGCCTGTGACTCGACCGCGTCGATTTTCATCGCATCGTTGAGCGGCCCCATCGACTCGCCTTCGCCCATGACTTCGAGGGTCACGCCTTGGCGGATCTCGCCCTGCGACCGCCCATCCTGCAGCAGCGACTCGTTTGACCAGCTGAGCATATTGATAAAACCCGGCGCGACCGCGAGGCCAGTCACGTCGATTTCCCGCGTGCCGTGTCCCGCGATGCTCGGCGCCATCGCCGTCACGCGGTCGCCGCGAATGGCCACGTCACCCACAAAAGGTTTGCCGCCGCTGCCGTCGTAGATGTGCCGTGGCGGAGCACGAGGTCGTAGTCGGCACCGCACAGGGTCGCGGAACCCAAAGCATACAAAACAAGACCGAGACGGGACAAGGGATGGTTGCGCATTCCCTTTTTTGTGCGGCAGCGACGGGCGGAGCAAGTGCGGAGGCGCAACCCCGGTTACTTCAGCGCCGCGTGCGCCTTGGCCACTGCGAGGTATTTTTCGGCCCAGGGACGGATGCTGCTCTTCTCCTTCTCCGTGAGCAACCGCACCACTTTCGCCGGTGAACCGAAAATCATGGAACCCGGCGGCGCGACGAATCCCTGCGTCACGAGGGAGTTCGCCCCGACAATGCAGCGGTCTCCGATCTTGGCACCGTCGATTATGGTCGCCCCCATGCCGATCAGGCACTCGTCGCCGATCTCGCAGGCGTGGATGATCGCGCTGTGCCCGATGGTGGTGTAACGGCCGATCTTCACGCCGTGCTCGTCGGCGAGGTGCACCATCGTCAGGTCCTGAATGTTCGTGCCTTCACCGATCTCGATCGAATTGATGTCGCCGCGCAAAACACAGCCATACCACACGCTGCTGAGCGCGCCGAGCGTCACATCGCCAAGCACGGTTGCATTGTCCGCGACGAACGCCGCGTTGGCGGTGTCGGGCTTCCGGCCGAGGTGCCGGTCGAGGCGTTGACGGACATCCATGCCACCAGCGTAGGCGCGATGGGGTTCAGGCCAAGTCAGAAGCGCCGGGGCATTGGAAGCAGGAGACCGCACGTGAGTGAGGGCAATTGGAGGGCCCGCGTCCTCGCGGGCCGCGGACGGCGGGGACGCCGTCCCTCCACCCAGCCAAAGCAAGTTTCGGGATGTCGACTCCCACTGTGAAAATAAGACAACGGTCCGGCCGCACTCCCGCCGCTCAGATGATGATGCCCGCAAGGGTGGCCGAGAGATACGAGGCGAGCGTGCCGCAGAACAGGGCCTTGAGTCCGAGCCGGGCCAGATCGCCGCGTCGTTCCGGCGCGAGGGCCCCGATTCCGCCGATCTGCATCCCGATGCTGCTGAAATTGGCGAAGCCGCAAATCGCGATGGTGAGGACGAGCAGCCCCTTCTCCGTGACGATCGGCACGCTGTGGTTCGTGAGGTTCTGGAACGCGACGAATTCGTTGATCGTGAGCTTCTGGCCGAGGAGCGTCGCGACATTGGCAACGTCGGCCGAGGGCACGCCCATGGCCCACGCCATCGGATAAAACAGTTTTCCAAAAATCCAGTTGAGGCTCAGTTGGAAACTTGGGTCGAACAGATGGCCGAGGCCACCGAGCGCCCAGTCGATGCATGCAATGAGTGAGATAAAGCCGATGAGCATCGCGAAGACGTTGATCGAAATCTTCATGCCGTCGCCCGCGCCGTGGGAGATGGCGTCGATGACGCTCTCGTAGCTGCTCTTCACCTCCAGTTTCACCGTGCCCATGGTCTGGCTCTCCTCCGTCTCGGGAAAGACGATCTTGGCGATGACGAGCGCGCCGGGCGCGGCCATCAGCGAGGCGGTGATGAGCTTCGGGGCGAGGTCGAGACCGGCCGCCCGGCCCATGTTGGAGTAGACGATGAGAATGCCGCCCGCGATGCAGGCCAGGCTGCCGCTCATCGAGGCGAGCAGCTCGCTCTTGGTCATGCCCGCGAGGTAGGGCCGGATCATCACCTGCGCCTCGATCTGGCCGACGAACGCGCTCGCCACGTTGCTGAGCGACTCCGCGCCGCTGACGCGCATGACGACGTTCATCGCGCGCGCGATCATGGCCACCACCCGCTGCATGATGCCGTAATGGTAGAGGATCGCGACCAGCACGCAGACGAGGATGATGGTCGACGAGATGTTGAAGACAAAGGTGAACCCACCGTTGAAAAAATTGACCAACTTGCCCGGCGACTCCTCCACCACGATGCCGTTGAAGACGAAGGCCGCGCCCTTCCGCGCGCAGGCCTCGAGCACGCCGATGCCCTCCCCGAGCAGTTGGAAGAACCGCGCCACCGGCCCGACCTTGAAGATGAGCAGCGCGATGACGATCTGCAGCGCGATGCCGCTGGCCACGAGCCGGTAGTTGATACGGCGACGGTTGTTGGACGCGAGCCACGCGAGACCGAGAATGAGTGCGACGCCGATGAGGCCTTGAAGACGTTCCATAAGGGGTAAAAGGAGACCGGGGGTCAGCGCACGTTGCGGGAGACTTTCGCAGAGTTCAATCCCCGAACCACGCTTGTCACTCCAGCCGATCCAACCCGATCCGGCTGAACTCGGCGAAGTCGTCGCCGACCTGGTTGACAGCGCGCACGGCGATGCCGATGCGTCTGGCATTTTTCGGCGCACGCACAACCACCGTCAGTTCCGTCGCGTCGCTCCACTCGCCGACCGGCAAGCGCTGGATGGTCCCGAGATCGGCGATCTTGTCCGCCGCGTCCGTAAAATAGATCACGAGAAACGTCAGGTTGCCCGGGCTTACCTTGGCCTTCACGCGGGCGCTGGCGAAGTAGAGGGCGCCGGGTTCAGCCGGCACCCACTGCGAAAATATCTCCTCGAGACATCCGCTCAAGCGAACGGACTGGCCGATGTCATCCGGCACCAGGGTTACCGCGCGATGTTCGTGCGGCAGATCGTTTCCCCGCCAAGGGCCCGCCGTGGCCCAGTCGAGCGTGGTCGCGTCGAACGAAGTCGCGATGCGGAGTTCCTGGAGCGCCGGGTCGGCGTTGACGGGAATCCAGTGCAGATTGTCGCGGGTCACGGCCAGCAGGGTTTTCACTTCCGGGTAGTCGTGCGCCAGTCGCGTCAACTCAATGCGCGTTGCCTCATCCCTCGGCCAGCGGCCGATCTGCCAAAGCGCGCTGCCGAGCGGATCGTTGCGCGTCAACTCGCGCGGGATCGGGCCGTGGAGCGCAAGGGGAAATTCTTTTTGCACTTCGGCATGGCGGTCGAGGAAACGGTGCTTTGCCTCCAGAAACTGCTTTGTCGCAGGCAGCAGCCGGAACCCGGTCGCCTGCGCCTGCTGCAGCAACCGGATGAGAGTCTCCCGCTGCTCGCAATACTCAGCGAACGTCTCGGTGACCGCAAACGATTCGCTGACCATCCGTAAGCGCTCGCGCACGACTTTGGATTTCGCCAACCGCGCGGCATCGTCGAGCTGGACGCGCAGACTGCGCCGCACGTCCGGCGGATACAGCAGGTGCTGTTGCTCGTCCTTGAAATATTTCAGCCAGTAGGATGGCAGCGGCTGTTTGCGCCATTGCGCGTCGCACAGCGCGAAGAACTCCCGCATCGGTGCGGCCGTTTCCTGCCAGAATTCACGGTAGTAGGTGTCGAGCAACTTCGCCGAATCCTGCCTGGCGTCCCACAACAGTTGCGCGGCCAACCAGAGTTTCGGTCCGTCGAGTCCCCAATTCGGCGAGCACTCGGCGAAGTAGGCCCCCACCCCGGTCTCATAGGCGAACGGGATTGATTGGGCGACGGCATAGAGCGTCGGCCGCGGGACGAGAAATGGCGCGCCATAGAGATAATCGTAGAGGCCGACGACGCGCGGACCCGCCGCCACCCAACGGCGAATGAGCGCTTGATCCTCGGCGGCAAACTGGCGGTCAAACCACTGGCTGCGATCGGCCGTGAGGAACGGCACGACGTTGGGCTCGACACGGAAGTCCGGCGTGTTCTCCGTCCAGTCGTAGGCGTAGGTGGTGACGAAGCGGTTCGGAAAATCCCGCGCAACCTCGCGCGCCACTTGGTTCACGAAACCAAAAACCAGATTCGAGTAGTCAGGGTTTCCTCGGAAATAGCCACGACCGCCGGCCAGTTTCACCGTCGCGGGAGATTGGTCGTAGCCGACCGTGTCGTTCATACTCAACGGCACCGACAATCGCGTCGGCGATTCGCGCAGCCATTGCTTGAGCACGTTGGCCGCGAAGGGCGCGGCAAGCGGCGACGCGATATTCGGTTGCCAACTGTTGGTGTCACCGACTCGCGGCTGGTAGCGCCTGCCACTAATCAGCGGCGCAAGTTCCGGTGTTTTCAGCAAGTCGTCGCGCTTGAATATCACCCCCATGCTATGACGGTGCTCAAAGAGCGCGTTGAGCCGATTGCGCGAAAACCATGCCTGCTCCTCGGGTGAACCACCGACAGCCAAATGACGGGAAATGAACGACGGCGACCATTGCGCCATTTTTGCCGGCAGACTGAACGAATTTCTTGTCGGCACCTGCACGCCGAGCGGGCCCGGGAAGAACCAGTGGGCGCCCAGTTCCGTCTCCAAGAACCAACTGACGGCTGTTTCCAAAGTATCCGAGGTGCGGGTGTTGATGCTCAGGCGCCCGGCCTGAGAGCTGTAGGCGGCGGAAGAATTCAACTTCTCGACCGCGGTTGTCTCGGTCTTCCAGCCTCCTCGGTGGACAGAGAGAAACACCCCACGGCCCTTCATGTGCTCCCGGTCACCGCGCTGGATTGGAAACGACGCGCTGCTCCGAGCGGCGGCCTGCGCGAGCGTCAACTGAAGCAGCTTTGCCGCGCCGGTGCCGGCATCGCCAAGATTGTCGGCGACGTAGATCGGACACGAATATCCATCCGCCGTGAAGGCGATGAAATCCGTCGGATGGCGTGCCTCCGCGGCGCGCCAGAGCGCCAGTCCCGCGCACAGGCTCCCGATGGCGGCGAACCAAACGAGGCTGGCGCGGAGCCGGTTCATCGGCACGTCAGGTGCCAGCGCGGCGGCGGGCGTCGGCTTCGATGAGCGTCTTCAGCGAGTCGAGCGTCGCCTGCGCCTTGGCTTTCGCGACGGAGAGGTCGGCCTCCGATTTCACCTTCTCCTGCGCGAAGAGGTAGAATTTCATCTTCGGCTCGGTGCCGCTGCCGCGCGCGGCGAACGAGTAGCGGTTCGAGAGCGTGACGAGGTAGAGATCCTGCGCAGGAATCTGCTCCCCGTCGGCATCGTAGAATTTCTCGCGGCCGAAGTCCTGGAACTTGGTGACCGTCACGGCGCCGAAGGCCGTGGGCGGGTTCGCGCGGTAGTCGTCGAGGATGGCTTTGATCTTGGCCGCGCCGGTCGCGCCTTCGTAATAAATGTTGATGACCCCCTCGAGAAAGAATCCGCAGTGGAGATAAAGTTCGTCGAGGTATTCCGACATGGTGAGTCCGCGAGTTTTCACGGCGGCGCACAATTCTGCAAACATCAGGCAGGCGGCATTGCCGTCCTTGTCGCGGAGAAAATCGTTGGGCAGGTAGCCGTAGCTCTCTTCGGTGCCGAAAAGATAAAACGTGCTGTGCTGCTGCAGCAGCCGGGCGCGTTCGCGGAAAGGCGTCGCGTCGTAGGCAAAGCCCGCGCCCATTGCGGCGATCAGCTTCTCTTCATAGCCGCGAATCTTGGCGGCGATCCACTTGAACCCGGTGAGCGTGTTGATGACCTTGACGCCGTGTTTTTTCCCAACGGCATCCTGCAGCGGCGAAGTCACAAAGGTCTTCACCAGCGCGGCGGCCGACGAACCTTCACGGGGAATCCAGCCCAGTTCCTTGTATTTGCCGATGCGGTAGTCGGCAAAGAGCGCCCCGACTTGGTTGCCGGTGAGAATCTGCATGCCGCCGGTCCGCGTGCGGACGGCGACGCCCATGCGGTCGCTGTCGGGATCGGTGGCCATGACGGCATCATGCCCGCCTTTTTCGGCAAGCGAGATCGCGTGCGAGAGTGCCTCGGCATTCTCCGGGTTGGCGGATTTGACAGTGGGAAATTTTGGATCAAAGGCCAGTTGGTCGGGCACCGTCGTCACCTTCACTCCGGCGGCTTCGAGCAACGGCACTGTTGAAATCGCACCGACACCGTGAATGTTGGTGTAGACGACGGTGAGTTTCGCACGCCGAGTGAGGGCGGGGTCGATCATCGCCTGAGCCGCGACCGTGAGGTAGGCGGCGTCGGCATCGGCGCCGAGTGTCGTCACCCGGCTGATGTCAGCCTTCAGAAACGCGCGCGTCGCGGCGAGCGGCACGGCATTGACCTCGGCGATGATGCCCTGATCGTGCGGCGGCGTGACCTGCGCGCCGTCGCCGAAGTAGGCTTTGTAGCCGTTGTCGTGAGGCGGATTGTGGCTGGCGGTGATGACAACGCCGCAGTGGGCCCCGAGCCAACGCACGGTAAAGCTAAGTTGCGGCGTCGAGCGCGGGCTTTCGAAAATCACGGCGTCGCCGCCGAGTTGCGTCCACGCGGACGCGGCCAGCTCGCAGAAGTGTCGGGAAAAATAGCGAACATCGTGAGCGATGACGATTTTGGGGCGGGCGGTGCTTTGCCTTTGGGCGAGATGGCGACACACATAACGGTGGAGACCGATCGTGGCGCGAAGGAGTGTGAAATCGTTGAGCAGGTTGCACCCGACTCCAGCGTGCTCCGGCGATCCATTAGCGGACAAGCTGCCGGTCTCGGCCTTGGCCGTAACGACGCCGATGGTGCGGCCGCGCATCCCGCCAGTGCCGAACTCAAGGTAGCGGTAGAAACGGTCGTTAAGTTCGCGCCACTCGCTGCGGTCGACCAGCTCGGTCATGCTTTGCTGCGCCCAAGTCGGCAGTCCGGCCAGAAGCCAGGTTTCAAGATTTACGGCAGCACTCGGCATGAGGTTGCCCGCTCGCACGGCGGTTTGAATCTTAGCGTGATCGCTCATGGGAATATTAAGGATGGGCGCGGTGAAATGCACAGTGGCGCGCCGCGAGCAGGCCGACAAGAATCATTCAAGGTAGAGGCCGTGGACTAACGTGGGCTTTTGCGGGAGCCGACGCCAAGCTTTTATGAAACTCGCGACATCGGTGGCGAAGAGCGGGGAAATTTCGATGGAAATAGACGGCAGACCACTTGTGTCTGTGGTGACGTCCACTCCGGCGGTGCGCAGCCAGCGCGCGGCCTGGCGGAGCTGGTCGTCACGCGCGGATTGCGGCGAGTCCGCGCCCTCCGCGTTCTTCAGCGGGCTGAAGTCATCGGCGCGGCGCGTCTCGAGCAAAAGAGGATTGCGGGCAAAGGGCAGTGCGTCGAAGACGAACATCTCAAACTTCACGCCGTTCGATTGACCGGGCTTTACCGGATTCCCGGCCGCATCGACGGTCGCGATTTTCTTGTCCGCGCGATGGAACGGCAGGGTTGTCCCACCCGCTGCGTCGGCTCTGGAGAGTCGACGGACAAATTCCCGGTCCAAAAGATGCACGGCGATGTTGCTGGCGTCATAGCGGAGCGAACCGGCGGAATTGATCTCTCGCTGCATCGCCACCGGCATGTCGCTGTATTCAACCACAACAAGCCGGCCGTCGAGTTGGCAGAACAAGCCAACTTTTTCCTCGGGATTTGCCTTGGGCACCATCTTGCTGGACATCTCGGAGCCAGACAGAGCATGAAACCCCAAAAATGCCGGATCGATGCAACGCACAAGCGGATTATCCACTTGAAAGTAGCTGATCGTATCGACGCCTTCGCTCTGCAGCAGGTCGAGGGCACCGCTGCGATGCAGCGCGCGGAGCGAACCGCCGTGGCCGTCGGGGCTGAGGGCGAGACTGTGGGTGGTTTCGAGGAGTATTTTACCGGCAAAATCAGTCGCCGGCATCCGCCCCTGCCGGAAAAAATGCACGCGGGCCCGGTCCAGCCCGAAGAAGCGATGCTCGGCAAAGAATGCCTCGGTCTGCTCGTGGTTCGCATGACTCGTCATGATGAACCAGTGCAGCGGCCGGCCGTAGCGGAGACCCGCAGCGGCGATTTTCTCGGCGAATACCTGAAAGAGCGACTTTCGCTTCACGGGCGTCACAGCAAAGGTGCCCTTGGGCCCGTCATAACCGAGTCGCGTCCCCTGCCCGCCCGCGACCGTGAACGCCGCGACGCGCCCGGCGCGCAACATCGACTCGCCTGCCGATTCGGCGTGGGCCCACGCCACTGTGTCGCCACCATGTTCCGGCAGACGCTTGCAGACCGGAGGCAGCAGCGTTGCGAGATTGAGGCCGGCCGCCCCGGGGTTAAGCACCAGCGTGCGGTGCAGCCGCGCCACCTCGGCGAGGTCGACTTCGGCCATCTGGAGCAACAGCGCCTCGCGCTGGGACGTGTTGAGAGAATCCCAAAAAGCGAACACCTGCGTCTGACCTGCAGCGCGAAACGCGTTAAACAAGGAGATTTCGTTCATGCAGCGGTCAGCGACGGTCCTCAAAACGGAAGACAAACTCCCCCGGCCGAGTGTAGCCGAGTTTCTTGCGGATAACGCGCTCGACCAAAGCCGGATCATGTCGCAATCGGCCGAGATAGTCTTCCTGCTCCCGCAGACGCGTCTCAGCTTCGGCCAGATGGCGCTGGTTGGCCGTCTCTTGCGCCTTGAACAAAGTGTATTCCCGGTGCAGTTGCAGAAAAAACAAACCGGCCCACACAAAGGTGCCTGCAAAAAGCGCGGTGAACGAGCCAGTGATGATTTTGTTCCAATTCACGATGAGCGGATAGCGCAAGATAAAGAACCCCACGGAAGCCCACGCAACTTTTTTCAGGATGAGTTGACGCGTTTTGGCGTGTCTTTTTCAAAATGATGCCGCTAGCCTGCCGGGAATGTATCAGAGCTATTACGGATTCACGGAGATGCCGTTTCACATCACTCCGGACCCGAAATTCCTCTTTCTGAGCGCCACGCATCAGGAAGCGCTGCAACACTTGAAATACGGCGTCGCAGAGAAAAAGGGCTTTATCGTGCTCGTCGGAGAGGTCGGCTGCGGCAAGACCACGCTGTGCCGGAGGTTTCTCAATGAGCTCGACCCGGCGCATTACGACTCCGCGCTCATTCTGAATCCGCGCATGACAGAGACGCAGATGCTCAAGGCGATCGTGGCCGAGCTCGGTGAAACCAAACTGGCGCGGAGCAAAAGCGACCTGGTGGCGCAGGTGAATGAGCTGCTCTTGAAAAAAATCCACGCCGGCCGCGAGATCGTGCTGATCATCGATGAGGCGCAGAATCTGTCTTTCGAGGTTTTCGAACAGGTGCGGTTGCTGTCGAACCTCGAGACCGACAAGCAAAAATTGCTCCAGATAATCCTGCTGGGCCAGCCGGAGCTGAAGGAGAAGCTCGCGCAGGAGGAACTCCGGCAGTTGCGGCAGCGCATCCTCGTGCACTATGAGCTGCGGATGTTTTCGCGCGAGGAGACCGACCACTATATTCACCACCGGCTGACCCTCGCCGGCAGCATGGGAAGGCCGCACTTTACGCCGTGGGCGCTCCGTCATCTCTACAAATACAGCCGGGGAAGTCCGCGTATCATCAATAATCTTTGCGACAAGTCGCTGCTCTCCGCCTTCATTCGCGACTCCGACGAGGTGACCTTTTGGGACGCGCGCCGGGCTTCCAGGGACCTCGAGCGCCTGACCGAATAAATCGATGAGCCTGATCAACGACGCTCTCAAAAAAGCCCAGCGCCAGCGCAGTGCTGACAGTTCGGCCTCGCTGCCGGCCGTCTCGACCGCACAACCACCCGCCGGCAAGGTGAGCAAGCGCGCCAAACCGATCGCGTTTAGCTCACAGGTCGCGCGCTTGGTGGCCACCGCGCTCGGCGTCGGTCTTGTGCTGGTCGGCGGCGTGCTCTACTGGCAGTGGAAAAGCTTTACGCCGGGACCACTGAACGTGGCCACGGCGAAAGTTCCCGCGAAGACGCCGGCACTGGCCGCCGAGAGCAAGCCGACGGTGCAACTTGCGCTGCCCAATCCGACAAAGGACTCCGGTGGCCTGACGGCCCCGTTGTTCACTGTTCCCGTGGTTGCCCCGACTGCCCAAGTCTCAATAGTTGCCCCGACCACCCAAGCCCCGGAGGTCAAGGTGGCCGTCGCCGAGCCCGCGCCGATTTTGCCTGCCGCCAAGGCCGGGCCCGACCCCAAGATTCTCGCTTTTGTCGACACGCTGCGCGTCACGGGTATCCGTGCAGCCGGCAACGACAGCAAGGTGCTGATGAACGACCGAGTCTATCGCGTGAATGATGTCGTCGACCACGCCCTCGGTCTGAAATTGACGGGCGTCGCAGCCAACGCGCTGACTTTTGAAGACGGACGCGGAGTGGTCTATTCGCGGAATTTCTAGCGGCCGGCGGGCACGCCTCAGAAAGCTGAATCCGGCGGGAAGAAAACGTGCCAGAACGTCTTCACGGTAATCTGCAAATCGAGCCAGATCGACCAGTGTGTGATGTAATACAAATCTAGTCTGATCCGCTCCTGCAACAGTTGCGGCGTGGAAACTTCGCCGCGATAGCCCTCGCTTTGGGCGAGGCCGGTCAGCCCGGGTTTCACCAGATGCCGCGTGCGGTAGGCTTTGGCGAGCTGCCGGAATTCCTCGTCGAGCAGCGGCATGTAGGGACGCGG
>JANXWT010000480.1 GCA_025351035.1 Opitutia bacterium
TTGACGGTGCTGGCGACCGTCGTGTCCAAGCCGGCCGCAGAAACACCAACGCCAGGGCAGTTGTCGCCGCGATGTGCAGCCAGAAGGCCGCGCCGACGGCGACAAGGCTGGCGCCGACGAGCACGACCAGCAGCGGCGGACTGAAGGAGCGGGTGATGCTCGAGACTGCACTCACCAGATAATTGGCCCAATAGCGCTCTTCGGCTTGGAGGGCGGTTTGCAGCACCACGGCGAGCGTCAGCCCGAGGTTTGCGACCAACAGCCAGACAAACACCGCGGGATTCACGGGCACGCCGCCGGAATAATGCAATATTGCCAGGACCCCGAACAGGCCGGCGGCGAGCCACAACGTCGGCCTGAGCGCAGTGCGGCCCAGCTGGCGCGCCACCGGCGCGGCCATCTGCTGCGCGTTCCAAGTGCGCTGGATGTGTTTCACGAAACCCTGGTGCGTCACGCCGAGCGACGCTTGGGTCGCACCGAGCAGCAGACCGTAAAGGCCCAGCAGGTCCGGTGGAATCACGGCCGAAGTCCAGCGCACGCCCAGAACCCCGCACGCCAGACCCGTGGCCTGCGCGGCGGCAAGCGGGATGATCTGGCGATAGCGGGAGGCGGTGGCGGACAAGCAATTGATGGAAGCCCTGCGAACGGGCCGGTGTCGAGCCAGCAAACGCCTTGCGCGCTGTGGAGAGGAACCCCACGCTTCCCGAATGCCATTTTTTTGCCGTCCCGCCGCATGAACGTTATGGTCGAGACCACCGCGCTCTACACGTCGCGCGCCGGAGTCGCGCGTTACGTGGAAGGTCTGCTGCGGGGATTGCGCGCCGTGTCCGAGCCCGATGTCGTGATCTCGGAGCTGGGTTGGTCGGTCGAGAACCTTGGCTACGCCCAACCGCAGCGCGCGCTCAAGACCCTGATCCGTGAATGGGGTTGGGCGAAATTGATCGCTCCGGGCCTCGCCCGCTCCGCCGCTGTGCTGCACCACACCAGTTTGCCAATCATTCCGCTGGACGGAAGGCCACGTCATGTGGTGGCGCTCCACGATCTGGCGGTGCTTCGCCACCCAGGGCGCTTCCGCCCGTGGCAACGAGCGGCTGCGCTCCGCCGATTGCGGCGACTCAAACACGCCGACCGGATCGTGTGCGACAGCCGCTTCACGGCGGACGAAGCCATGCAGCTACTCGGCCTGCCGGCGGCGAAACTCGAGGTGGTGCACCTCGGTGGCTGGTTGTCCCCGGCGACCGACGATCTGCCCAAGCCACCGTCGGTGTTGCCCGCCGACTATTTTCTTTTTGTCGGTTCGCTGGAGCCCGGGAAAAATCTGGCCCTGCTGCGCGCGATCTATCTGGCGGCGGATCGGCCGCCGCCTCCGCTCGTGGTGGTGGGCGCGCGCTGGGAGGGTGTGCCCCGCGAGGGACCGCCGCCGCCGGGCTGGCATTTTCTCGGACACACTCCCGATGACCAACTGGCTGCACTTTATCGCGGCGCGCGGGCGCTGCTGTTTCCAAGCGTCTACGAGGGTTTCGGCCTGCCGGTGCTGGAAGCCATGCAGCACGGTTGCCCCGTTCTCTGCGGTCCGGTGGCGAGCCTGCCGGAAGTGGCGGGCGGTGCCGCCGCTCTGGCCGAACTCGCGCCCGGCCCGTTTGCCGCGGCGATGCACCGGCTGTCGGCTGACGACGGCTGGAGGGCGCACTTGCAGGCCGCCGGTCGCGCGCGCGCCGCCGAGTTCAGTTGGGAAAAATGTGCGCGGGAAACGCTGGCGGTCTATCGCTCAGTGGCGGGCAGTTCCTGACGCTCAGTTCGCCGGACACTCACCGCCAGGCGGTCACCCGCGCCCACACTTCCTCGACTGTCAGTTCGCGGATGCAGTGCGGCGAACCGAAGCGGCAATTGTCGCGGCATGGCTTGTAGACGCAGGGCCGGCCTTCGATCCACGCGGCCTGCGGATGCACCGGCGAAAAAACCTCCGGCAATTGCGGGCCGAAGATCGTGAACGTCGGCACGCCGAGCAACGCCGCGAGATGGCCGGGCCCGGAGTCGTTGCCGATGAACCGGTCGGCCGTCGCGAGGGTGGCGAGCAATTGGTCGAGGTCGCGCAGCGAGTCGTCGAGCAGGGTCACCGTCCAACCATCGGCGCGCAGCCGCGCGGCGATCTCCTCAAAACGTTCGCGCGGCCACTCCCGCACTGCTTGTCCCGCGCCGGTGTGGATGACGACGCGCCGGCCCGGCCGCGGTGCCGGTTGCGCGACAGTCAAATTCCAGCCAAACGAATTCGCCAGCACCGCCCACTGGGCCGCGCGGTGCGGCGACGTGCCCGGGGACAGACGGTCGGTCAGCAACAAGGTGGAGCCGGCCCGTGGAAACCCGGTGCGACGCTCCGCGCCGGCGACGGCCATCAGCGCGTGGTCGCGCGGATCCGGGCGCACTGACACCGCGGCGTCGAAGTGACGCGGCCGCAGCTTGCGCACGACGCGGCCGAGTTCGCCCCACGGCCAGCGGTGCAGACGGTATTTTCCACGGAAGGCGGTCCATGGGGCCGTGAGGGCGACATGCTCAACATTCGGGCAAAACTGCCGCACGAGCGGCGCCGCGTGCGGTTTGGCCAGCAAGGTGACGTCCGTCTGTCGCGATGCTTCGCACAAGAACGGAACCGCGAGCGCGAGATCGCCCAGTCCCCAAAGTTCGACGACAAGCAATCGCGGACGGCGCCCCGGGGTGGGTCGCGCGGCACCGGCGGTGGATGGCGAGATTCGTTGCACGGTGGGGTTATCTTGCTTTTCTCCCGGGCATGGCAAGCCCCGTGGCCAATTCTCGCCCCAACTCCCGCATCGCCTACGCCGCGCTCACTGTCGCCGCAGTGGCCGGTTTGGCGGTGTTTCAATTCTGGGGCAATTCCACGCTGGGCTATATCCCGACACGGTCGCTCTTCTACTGGTGGGGCAACCAGTGGGCCAATCCCGCGGCCGAGAGCGAGCACGGCTGGCTGATCCTCGGTCTTTCCCTTTGGCTCTTCCGGCGCACTGCCCGGCGCGAGCCGGCCGCGGGCAACCTTGTCGACGCCGGCCTTGCGACCGGCGCGCTGGTGGCGGGGCTTGCGATCCACTTGCTCGGCTACGCGCTGCAACAGGCGCGCGTGTCCATCGCCGGTCTTTTGCTGTTCACGTGGGGTCTGCTCGCGCTCACGGGTGGTCGGCGTTGGGGACGGGCCGCGGCGTTTCCCCTGTGGTTCATGAGCTTCGCGATCCCGCTCAACGTGCTCGACACAGCGGGATTTTATCTGCGCCTGTGGGTGATCGAAGTCGCTTACCGGCTCGCGCACCTTGTCGGCATCGACGTGCTCCGCAACGGCACGCAGTTGCTTTCGCCCGATGGCGCTTACTCCTACGATGTCGCCGCGGCCTGTTCAGGCATGCGCTCACTCATGGCGTTGGCCGCGCTGGCGTTGCTGCTGGGTTACCTCAATTTCCGTTCGTGGCGGGTGCGCGCTTTCGTGGGGTTGCTGTGCTTTCCCTACGCCTATGTCGGCAATGTCCTGCGCATCTTTGCCATCATCGTTGCGGCGGAGTGGAAGGGGCAGCACGCCGGCGCCGTCGTGCACGAGTGGTTCGGCTTCCTGATTTTCATCATCGTGCTGGGGCTAGTGCAGCTGACTGTCG
>JANXWT010000492.1 GCA_025351035.1 Opitutia bacterium
CCGTTCCGGTCGCCGTCGCGGTCCCGATGGGTGCGATTTCCGCGGCGATTCCGGTCACCGGCACGACGACGAATGCCGACAGCGCCACCACCGCGCCGACTGAGGCCGCCGCTACTGCGCCCATCGCGCCGCCGCCGGTCATCATTTCGGCCGTCACGCTCCCGCGCGCCGGTTTCTGGCGCCGCATCGCCGCCACGCTGCTCGACCTCGTGCTGGTCGGCATGGTGTTCGGGATGTTCGAGGGCATGTTCCGTTGGTTTCACTTTGGCGGTTCGTTCCCCTTCTGGTTCGCTGTTTACAACGTCGTGATGTGGACCACCAAGGGCACGACCATCGGCGGCATCGTCTGCGGCCTGAAGATCGTGCGTCTCGATGATCGCCCGCTCGACTGGAGCGTGAGCATCATCCGCGCGCTGACCGCGTTCCTCTCGCTCGCGGTCGCCGGCCTCGGGTTCATCTGGGTCGCCTTCGACGACGAGAAGCAATCCTGGCACGACAAGATCGCCGGCACGACGATCGTCTGCGTCCCGAAGGGCACGCCGCTGCTCTGAACGCAGGCAAAATAAGTTTTCCAAGGCCGCCTTGCGCGGCCTTTTTGTTTTCACAGGTTGGGGTTGAACTACGCTACGCCCACTGCTTACTGCTGACGGATGAAGCCACTCGTCGGAATCATCATGGGCAGCTCGTCGGACTGGGAGACGATGCAGCATTGCGCGCAGACGCTGGAACAACTCGGCGTCGCCATCGAGAAGCGTGTCATCAGCGCGCACCGCACACCGCAACTCGCCTTTGAATGGTGCTCCAGCGCCGAGGCGCGCGGGCTGAAGGTCGTCATCGCCGCCGCGGGTGGCGCAGCGCACCTCGCCGGTGTGGCGGCAGCACTCACCCCGTTGCCCGTGCTCGGCGTGCCGATGGAATCGGCGGCGCTCAAGGGACTCGATTCACTCCTCTCGATGGTGCAGATGCCGGGCGGCATTCCTGTGGCGACTTTCGCGATCGGCAAACCCGGCGCGATCAACGCCGCGCTTTTCGCCGCGGCCATCCTCGCGCTCAACGACCCGAAGGCAAAGCAGGCCGTCGACAATTTCCGCGCCGCCCAGTCGAAAAAAGTCGCCGAGACCAAGTTGCCGTGACGGCTTGACCCCGCGCGCGCCGACTTAGGTGCGGTGGGAAAATCTTTAATACCATGATTCCTCCCGGCAAAACCATCGGCGTGCTCGGCGGCGGGGAGAACGCGCGGATGTTCGCGCACGCCGCGGCGCGCCTTGGTTACCGCGTGCACGTCTACGCACCGGAGCCGGGCAGCATTGCCGGAGCGATTGCACACGAGGAGACCAACGCAGCCTACGAAGACGGCGCGGCCCTGATGGCCTTCGCGCGCTCCTGCGAGGTCGTCACCTGCGAATCCGTTGACGTGCCGGTCGAGGCACTGCGCGCGGTCGAAGGGCTGACCCCGTTGCGGCCAAGCCCGGGCGTGATCGAGATTTGCCAAGAGGATGCGCGCCAGACGGCGTGGCTCCTCGCGAATAAGTTTCCTTCCGCGCGGGGCGTGGATCAGGCGGGCGCGGAATGGGGCGGGGAGATTTCCGTCGTGGTGGCGCGCTCGGCCAAGGCCGCGCTCCGGGTTTTTCCGTTGGCGGAAAACCTCCGGGAGGGCGGAGTCCTGAAATTTGTCGTCGTGCCGGCGCGCGTGCCAGCGGAAGTTCGCGCGGCGGCGGAGAAAATTGCACGGTTCATCGCCGAGAAAATCAATCTCGTCGGCGTGCTGGGCGTGGAATTTTTTGTGACGAAGGACGGACAGGTGCTCGTCAACGAACTCGCGCCGCGCACGCACAACAGCGGACACTGGACGATCGATGCGTGCGTGACCTCTCAGTTCGAGCAGCAGGTGCGCGCCGTGTGCGGCCTGCCGCTCGGTGCCGTCGAGATGACCGCGCCCGCCGTCGTGATGGTGAACATCCTCGGCGATGCGTGGAGCACGCGTGAGCCCGACTGGAACACGCTGCTCGCGCAGCCGCAGGTGAAGCTGCACCTCTACGGGAAGACCGAGCCGCGACCCGGCCGCAAGATGGGTCACTTCACCGTGACGGCGCGCGACGCCGACATGG
>JANXWT010000009.1 GCA_025351035.1 Opitutia bacterium
CGCGATGTTGCGGTCGTCGACGTTCTCAAGTCAACGACAGTGCCGCATCAATCCGTGCTGGTTGATGCTGGCCTGATTTCCTGGGTGGGCGCGGCAACCGCTGCACCTGATTCCCCGGGCGCTTTTGTTGTCGAAGGCGCCGGCCTGTTTCTCTCGCCAGGTCTCGCTGACATGCACGTGCACACCCAGAGCATCGGCGACCAGTTGATGCATCTCGCCACGGGCAACACCACCGTGCGCGAGATGGACGGGTTTGCTTGGATGTTGCGTCTGCGGCACGCCGTGCAAACCGGGCATTTGCTGGCGCCCACAGCTTACGTCGCTGGCACGATCATCGCGGACCGTCCCTTCGGGGTGTGGACCGTGACGGTCAAGACAGACGAGGAGGCCAGGCGGCTGGTGCGCGCGCAGACCGCTCAAGGCTACGATTTCATCAAGATCCACAACAATCTCGCCGAATATCTCTTCGATGCTGTGGCCGACCAAGCCCGCCGGGAAGGCAAGGACCTCATCGGCCATGTGCCGCGCCACGTCTCCGTCGACCACGTGGTGCACGCGGGCGGCATGCGCACACTGGAGCACCTGAAAGGCTTCATCGACGACGGCTCTATTTCGGTCAGCGGAGAAGATTTCGCCGCGGCCTTGAAAGGCGCGACGGTCTGGCTGACCCCTACCTTCTACGTCAACTGGAACGTCGGTTTGCATGGCGCCGAAGCCCGTCGCCAGCTCGACCGGCCTGAAATGCGCTACACGCCGGCGGCGCGGCGAAAAGTCTGGGAAGAAACCGCCAATCTGCAGCCGGATTGGCGCGAGCGGTTGAGCGGTCTGTTGTTCGCACGGTTTCGCCCCCCGCTGCTGCGCTTCCGGACCGCCATCCCCGCGGCGATGGAGCGGCTCCTGCCGCTGCATCCGCGGTGGCTCGCCGGCACAGACTCGCCGCAGTATGATTTCCAAATCGCCGGCTTCGCCCTGCTCGACGAACTGCTGTTGATGGAAGAACGCGGTATCGCCCGCGCCGACGTGCTGCGCGCGGCGACCTCGGAACCCGCCATCGCGATGCGCCACGAAAAAGAATTCGGTCAAATCAAATCCGGGATGCGCGCCGATCTCGTGTTGCTCGCCGGCGACCCGACCAAAGACTTTGCCGTGTTTCACGACAACCGCGGCGTGATGGTGCGCGGCGTCTGGCTCACCCGCACCAATCTCGACGCGGCGCTGGAGGAAGTCGCCCGGGTCTACGCCGAATCCGACGACGACTTTGCTTTGGACCGAGCGGCGGCGGACAAACTCGCCGATGATTCGGTCGCATTGGCCAAGCGCGACATCGTCTTCGATCCGATGATGCTGAATCCGGCGATCGAAACGCTGCGCAAATCGGGTTATGCTTCTGCCGCGGCGAAGTTGGCCACAGTGGTCACTCCACCGTCGTTCAAGCTGCCAAACGTTTCGTCCAACTGACACGGCGCCACATCTGGAAATGAAAAGGCCGCCTCGATAGGCGGCCTTCACACACACCAAACAAACTATGAACAATGGGAAAGACGCTGCCCCGGTGCTTTCGTTCAATCTCTTTGCCGCTGACCGCGAGAAAGTTTACTTTCCCGAACCTAGCTGGATCATTTCCTTGATCGATCGCGGCGGTTTCGGTTTTGGCGTGTCATCTAACCGGCTCTCACACTAGAGGTAGCTACGGTCTCCAGTCCACGCATGAAACTCCGCCTACTTCTCGCACTTGCCTCGCTCGTCTTGGTCGCCGCGCTCCCGGCCACTGAACAAGCAACCCCATCGAGTCCCGCCCATCCCGCTGGGGTAGCCAAACCCGTCATTGTCTTCGTGCACGGCGCTTGGGGCGGTGCCTGGCAGTTCAAGAAAGTCGCCCCGTTGCTCGAAGAGCGTGGCTTCCGCGTCTACCGCGCGACGCTCACCGGGCTCGGCGAACGCATGCATCTCGCGTCGCCCGACATCGGTCTCGCCACGCACATCGACGACGTCGTGAACCTCATCCTCTTCGAAGATCTCCACGATGTGATTCTCGTCGGGCACAGTTACGGCGGCATGGTCATCACGGGCGTCGCCGACCGCATTCCCGAACGCATCAGCCGGCTGGTTTACCTCGATGCTCTTGTGCCCGTCGACGGCGACAATGCGACGAGTCTCGGGAAATTCGGCGCCACACTCGCGGCGAAAGCCAAGGACGGCTTTATCGCGCCATGGTGGCTGAAACCCAACAAGCCTTACCCAAAAGATGTGCCGCAGCCGGTCAAGACGCTGACCGACGCGATCCATCTCACCCATCCCGCCGCCGCGAAAATTCCCGGCAGTTACATCCTCACCGTCGAGAAAGGCAAAGCAGCTGCTGACGACGATTTCTATGCCTCATCTCTGCACGCGAAGGAACGCGGCTGGCCCGTCCTCCAAATGGAGGGTGACCACAACCCGCACTGGTTCCAGCCCGGAGCCACGGTCGATGTGCTCGTGCACGCCATCCGTCCTTGAGTCATGCGCGACCCGTTCGAAAAATCCTTCTCCAAAGCCAAGCCGCTCCATCCGCACCATTGGGTGTGGGAGCCACTGGAGAGCGACCCTGGTTTCATCCTGAAGCCGATGTTCGGCGGCCAATCGGTCTATCTCGACGGCAACCTGATGCTCTATTTCGCCGCGAAAAAAGAGCCTTGGCGCGGAATGCTCGTCTGCACCGACCGCGTGCATCACGCCACGTTGCAGCGCGATTTCCCTGAGCTGGCCCCACACCCGGTCTTGCCCAAGTGGCTCTACTTGCCAGAAGCCTCCGACAGCTTCGAGCGCACGGCCGCGCGCCTCGTCGCCCTCGCCCGCCAACGCGACCCGCGCATCGGCGTCGCTCCCAAACCGAAGAAGAAACGGACGAAATCTACCGTGCGATAATTTCCGGTTTCACTCGGGAAAGCACCGATTGGTCGCTCCGCACTCGCACCTCCGCGCAGGCCCGCTCTGATTCGCGCATCGTTCGGAAATAAGGCGCTGAGTCACGGCTCCTATTCTCACCCCGAGCAATCACTCCCATGAAAACACCCCTTGGTTTGGATCTCTGTTGTAGAATGTCTGCACAAGCCGCCTGCACATTCGCCGCCACGCTGGCGCTGTGCTGCCTGGTGGCCATTCCCTCTCTGGCCGCGCAACCGGCCCCGGCTCCTGCCGGCATGGAAAAGGTCGAGCTGGCCGACGGCGTTTACCTCTTCCGCGTGCCGCCCGACGGCTATGCCCGCGCCAACACGACCGTCATCATCAACGGCCGCGATGTCGTCGTGTTCGACAGCAACGTCCGTCCGTCCACGACTCGCCTCGTGCTGGCTGAGATCCGCAAACTCACCGACAAGCCCGTCCGCTTCGTCATCAACTCGCACTGGCACCCGGACCACTGGACCGGCAACAGCGTCTACGCCGCTGAATTTCCCGGCGTGCAGATCATCGCCACGGAAGAGACCGCGGAATTCATGAAGCGCGTGGCGCCCTCGTGGCCGGCCGTATTCGCCGGCGGTTTCAAACGCCGCGAGGCCGCGCTCACCGAGGCGATCAAGAGCGGCAAAAACGCCGACGGCACACCGTTCACCGCCGACCAGCGTCGCGACACGGAATCGTCGGTCGAGCTCTACCGCAGCTTCGTCGCCGAGCAGACCACGGTGGCGCGCGTTTTCCCCAACCTGCTTTACCGGGACCGGCTGACCTTCTTCAGCGGCGCCCGCGAATTCCGCCTCTCCAGCCAATCGGGCGACGCCCTCTCCTCGACGGTGCTTTATTTGCCGAAGGAGAAAGTGCTGCTCATGGGCGATCTGCTGGTCAGCCCCATCCAATGGGGCACGAACTCCTACCAAATCACTCCGTGGATCAACAGTCTCAAGGCCCTCGCGGCCCTCGACATCAAGGCCATCGTGCCGGGGCACGGCGCTGCTCTCCGCGACAAAGAATATCTGCACCTCGTGATCGACCTATTCGAGTCGATCGTCGCGCAAGTGCACGCCGCACTCGAAGAGGGCGCAGTCATCGTGGACGACGTGCAGAAAGTCGTGAACCTCGACTCGCTGCGCGCCCGCTTCACCCACGGTGACGCTGAGTTGGAGGCCGACTTTAACGCGACGATGCCGGGCCTGATCAAGATCGCCTACAAAGAATCGCGCGACGGCATGGAGTCGCGCCGCTGAGGCCGCACAACCTGCTTCGGAGCCGGCCGCGTGGATCGCGGCGGCTCTAGGCTTGGCATCCGGGGGTCTTGGGTTCTTTGTGTGCTTCTTTCCCCCATGAAACTACGCGCCACCCTCGCCCTGCTCGGGCTAACCTTCGCGGCGACGCTGTTCGCCGCTGATTCCGCTCCCAAATCCGTCACGGTCATCAAGGCCGCGCACTTCGTCGACACCGCGGCCGGTAAAGTCCTCAACGACCAAGCCGTCGTCGTCGAGGGCGACCACGTGGTGTCCGTCGGTGCCGCCGCCGACGTGATGAAAAATCTCCCCACCGGCGCGAAGGTCGTCGACCTCGGCAACGTCACGCTGCTGCCCGGTTTCATCGACTGCCACACGCACGTCACCGGTCAGCCCGAGAATTTCTACGAAGACATTTTCCGCAAAAGCCCGATCGACGAGGCCACGACTTCGCACATCTACGCCCAACGCACGCTCAACGCCGGCTTCACCACCATCCGCAATGTCGGCGCGGGCAACTACGTCGACTTCGCTCTAAAGCGCGCCATCGACAAAGGCACGCTGCCCGGCCCGCGCATCCTCGCCAGCGGTCCGTCGTTGAGCGCGACCGGCGGCCACGGCGATCTCAATGGCATGTCCCCTTACATCCGTTTTGAAGGCGAAATCGGCGGGATCGCCAACGGCGTCGAGGAAGTCCGAAAAAAAGTTCGCGAAAACATCAAATACGGCGCCGATGTCATCAAGATTCTCGCCACCGCCGGCGTCCTTTCCGAGGAGGAATCGGTCGGGGCTCCCCAATACACGATTGAAGAGATGAAGGCTGCCGTCGACGAAGCCGCCGTCTGGGGCAAGAAAGTCGCCGCGCACGCGCACGGGGCGCTCGGCATCAAGATGGCCATCCTCGCCGGCGTCGCCTCCGTCGAGCACGCCAGTTTCATCGACGAGGAAGGCATCAAGCTCGCCATCGTGCACGGCACCTACCTCGTGCCCGACATCTACAACGACGACTACATCCTGGCCGAGTATTCCAAGATGGGTTACCCTGACAAGATCATCGCCAAGGAAAAACTCGTCGGCCGCATCCAGCGCGAGAATTTTACGAAGGCTCTCAAAGCCGGCGCCAAGATCGCCTACGGCACCGACTCCGGTGTCTATCCGCACGGTTGGAACGGCAAGCAATTCTTTCACATGGTCAAGTGGGGCATGACACCGATGCAGGCCATCCAGTCCGCTACCACCAGTGCGGCCGATCTCCTCGGCTGGCAGACCAAGGTCGGCCAGATCGCCCCCGGATTTTTCGCCGACATGGTTGCGGTCAAAGGCGACCCCCTTTCTGACATCACCATGCTTGAACATGTCGACTTCGTCATGAAGGGCGGCGAGATCTACAAGAACAAGCTCACCGCCGACGCCGTGAAGCAGTTCGAGTAAGCTGGCCGAACATATTGCGGCGCGAGATTTCCAAACCAGCCCCGCAAAACTCGGCGCCCACAGCCGCGACCACCGGCACACCGCCCGATTAATCCTCAAACAACGGCACGCTGACCGATTGGCCACTGACCTTTGGATCGAGCGAAAGAATAAAGGGTGCGGCGGTCTTCACCCAGGCGTCCGCCTTCGGATGGGCAGCCGCCCCCTCCGCCCAGCATTGGCGGAGCATGTCGGTATCAATCACGCCGGGATCGAGTGGCACGGCCGCCATGCCCGCGGGCAACTCTTGGGCGAGCGACTTGGTCAGGCCTTCGATCGCGAATTTCGAGGCGCAATATGGGGCAACTTCCGGCGACGTGCTGCGGCCCCAGCCGGAGCTGAAGTTGACGATTACCCCCTCCCCGCGAGCGACCATCGCCGGGACGAAATGGCGGATGACGTTAGCGACGCCCTTGATGTTCACGTCGATCAACCGGTCGAACTCGCGCGAGGTGATTTTCCACAGCGGTGCTTGCGTGTTCATCAAGGCGGCATTGTTGATCAGAAAATCCGGCGGTCCGTGCCGGGCGAGAACCTTCTCGGCCCAAAGCGCGACCTTGTTCTCCTCCGCCACGTCGAGTGCGGAGAAATCATGGGGCGCACCATGGGTGAACCGCAAGTTGAGCACCTCGGCGCTGCGCCCGCAGCCGATGACGGTGTGCCCGTTGGCGATATACCACTCGGCGAGCGCCCGACCGAGCCCGCGGGTGACGCCGGTGATCAGTATCGTCCGGCCCATGGTGAACTCACCTCGCCTGGAGGCGGATTTTGTTCAGCCCCTGCTTGCGGCAGGCGTCCATCACCTCGGTGATGAAATGGAGCGGCGTTTCCTCGTCGGAGCGGATCAGCACGGTGATGTCTTTGCTGACTTGGCCAACCTGCGCGACGAGGCGATCGATGTCGTCCATCTTCGCTGCCTTGCCGTTGAAGGCCAGATCACCCACCTTGGTGATGCTGATCGTGAGGGAGTCCTTCAGCTCGCTCTTACCCGCGGTTTCCACCTTCGGGAGCGTCAGGTTCATCGTGGTCGCTTGACGAAACTGCATCGTGACGAAAGCGAAGAAGATCAGCATCACGAGCACGTCGATGAGCGGCACAAGGTTCAACTCGGGCCGGCGGCGACGTTTCTGATAAAGGCCACTGCTCACGGCGTCTTGGCCGCGCGGCTGAGGACGCGCTCCAGCAGGAGGTCGATCCGGACGGCGTAATTTTCGACCCGGCGCTGGAGAAACCCGGCCCCGACGAGCGACGGGATAGCAATCGAGAGGCCGATGACCGTGGCGGACAGCGCGAGTGCGACGCCCTTGGTAAAGGCGACGGGGTCGGGCAGGCCCGTGTCGGGCGAAATCTGGGAGAACACCTGCAGCAGGCCGGTCACGGTGCCGGTAAGGCCGATGAGCGGCGCGGCGGCGTAGATGACTTCAAGGTAGGGCACGCCGCGTTCCATGCGATTGATCTCGAGCCGCGCGAATGACTTCACGGCATCGGCATCGTGGTTTTGCTCGGTGGCGAACTGGAGGATGCGCGCGAGCACCGAGTGCTGTCCACCCGAATAGGGCCGCCCATGGACGACGGCGTCGACGAGGTCGTCGGGGAGGACCGCGCCCTTACGGAGGGCCCAGAGACGTTCGCAGATAATGAAGACTGCGGTAATGGAACAGAGAGCGAGGGGATAGATGAGCGCACCTGCGCCTTTGAATACGTCGAGCATGGAAGTGGGAGGTGAGTGAAGCCGGCTGATAGACGCCCACAAGCAGGAAAAGATTCCTCCAATCGTCGATATTTTTGAACGAAGTCTCCCGCCGACCTAGCCGCCACGCTTGATCTTGGCCGCCAGTTCGTCGAGTTCCTGCTCGAGTTGGCTGCCTTTCTCGACGCGCAGCGTGCGCCGGACGCGGTCGATTGACTGCAACGCTGCGGGCAATTGCCCCTCCTTGCGCAAATGCTCAATGAATGGCGTCACGACTTTGTCATAGAAATCGACCCCGGCACCGCGACCGTAGATCTCCAGCATCCGGTTGAACACGCGGATGCGCGCCGGCAGGTCGTCTCCGTCGATGCTGCGCTGCACCATTTCAGCCGCCTCGGCGTAAGTGAGGTCGGAGCGGTCCTCCCGATATTTCACCGCTACGTGCTGCTCCGCCGCCGCGGCCGCACTGGTTTCGCCGCGCGCTCGCAGGCTGGCGGCGAGCCGGCGCGTGAACGACACCTCCAGTTCCGGATATTTCCGCAGTGCCAGCGCCGCTTCGCGCATGACGCCCTCGGCGGAGCGCGCATCGGCCTCGCTGGCGACAGTGGCCTGCAGGAGCACCTCCCACGCCTGATGGTGACGGCGCTCACGGTTGACGGCCTCGCGCGCCGCTTTGCTGGCCGCCGCCGGCTGTCCTGTCCGCAAATACTCGATGGCAAACTCTGTGTGCAGGAGAGAGACCGCGTAAGTTGGCAACGCCCGGAAGCGCTCGGTGAGAAACAGCAACTCGTGGTCGGAAATGTTGGTCCACGTCTGCGGATCGTAGGCGAGACCGGCCACGAATTTCTGCTCCGCGTAACGGCCGGCGTCGAGCATCCAGCCGTTGGGCGCAAGAAACCCGAACCAAGCGTGCCGTCCGTCGAGCCCCGCGCCACGGAACAGGAGCGTCGGGATGCCGCGTGCCTTGCCGGCCGTGGCGGCGAAATACGCCTGGTCGACGCAGATGCCGCCCTGCGCGAGAATCGTCGGCAGGTCGTAGCGCGGCAACGGCCAGACGGATTGGCTTTGTGCGAGGCGATCCTTGCGGTATTTGACGAGGTTGTAGGTCTGCGCGAAGTCATCCAGCGGCAGCGAGACGTTGCGTTGAGCCCAGTCGAGTTCAGTGAAGGGCGCGGCGACATCAACGACAAACTTGAGTTCGCTGGCTGGCAACCGCCGCAAGCGGTGCGCAGTGAGATTGCCACGGTCTTTCTTTACCCAATAATTGAAAGCCTCGAGTGGCGCGGGCAACCGGCGCGGCAGCGCAGTGGCGTTCACCTGCCCGTGCGGCCAGTCGGGCGGCGGCGGCACATCGTAGACCACGGCGATGGCTATCGCGAGATTCTGGTAGTCGGCAAAGCGCGCCGGCTCGGCCGCGTAGAGCGTCTGCAGGATGTTCAGCGACTCGAGGGGATGGTCGAGCGGCGTGAGTGTCTTGAAGAACTCCGCGGAAAAGTTCGCCGAACCCGCCGCGAAGAGCTGCAGCTCGCGCGACCAGCATGCCGCCAGCGACCCCCGGCCGGGTTGGTAGCTGCGCTCCATGTTCGGATGGCCGGCCTTGGCGCGGTTGACGGCGTTAATCCACGCCGGCAGCGCCTTGCTCTCCGGCTGACCGAGCAGAGCAGCCCAACGAT
>JANXWT010000020.1 GCA_025351035.1 Opitutia bacterium
TTTGTTGAACCGACCCGGATAAAGCGCGTCGAACTCGGGAAAAAGCTGCGAGCGCAGCAGGTGCGTATGCAGCTCGGCCACACCGTTGACGGAGAACGAGCCGACCACCGCGAGGTTGGCCATGCGGACCATCTTGTCGCCGTTCTCCTCGATGAGCGAGGTCGCGCGTTTTTTCTCGGAATCGCCCGGCCAGCGCGCCTCGACCGTCTCCATGAGCCGCTGGTTGATGTCGTAGATGATGAGGAGATGGCGCGGCAGCACGCGCTTGAGCAGCGTCGCGCTCCATTTCTCCAGCGCCTCGGGCAGCAGCGTGTGGTTGGTGTAGGCGAAAATCCTCGTCGTGAGGGCCCACGCCCGCTCGAAAGCGAAGCCTTCCTCGTCCATCAGCAGCCGCATGAGCTCGGCGATGGCGATGGCCGGATGCGTGTCGTTGAGCTGCACGACCTGCTTGTCGGCGAAATTATCCCAACTGTTCCCGACGACGGCGAAGTGCCGCCGGATGATGTCGCGCAGCGAACACGCCACGAAGAAATATTGCTGGACGAGCCGCAGTTCCTTGCCGTTCTCGGTCCGGTCATTCGGATAAAGCACCTTGGAGACGGTTTCGCCGAGCGCCTTTTCCTTCACGGCCTCGACGTAGCCGCCCTCGTTGAAGATCTTCAGGTCAAACTCCTCGGTGGCCTTCGAGGCCCAGAGCCGGAGGATGTTCACCGTGCGCGTGCCGTAGCCGACGATAGGGATGTCGTAGGGGAACCCAAGCAGCGTCTTCGTCTCGATCCACCGCCATTTCGCCCCTCCACTCCCGGCCGCCACCGGCTCGCAACGGCCGAAGAGCCGCACTTCCTGCATCCACTCGGGTCGCACGATTTCCCACGGCGCGCCGAAGATGATCCAGTTGTCCGGATGCTCGATCTGGTGGCCGTTGACAAACTCCTGCTTGAACAGGCCGAACTCGTAGTGGATGCCGTAGCCGACGGCGGGCAGGTCCATCGTCGCGAGCGAATCAAGATAACACGCCGCGAGCCGGCCGAGACCGCCGTTGCCGAGACCCATGTCCTCCTCGGCGGCGCGGACTTCCTCGAAGTCGTAGCCCAGTTCGCGCAGTGCGACCACCGTCGTCTCGTAGAGTCCGAGGTTGATCAGGCTGTTCAAAAACAACCGCCCCATCAGATACTCCATCGAGAGATAATTCACGCGCCGCACATTGGCGTGCCGGTGGGCGTTCACCGTCTCGAGCATCCGCTCGAGAATGCGGTCGCGGATCGCCATCGCGGTGGCGGTCCACCAATCCCGCGCCGTCGCCGACTCCTCGTCGCGCGCCAGTTTGAACTTCAAATGATACTGGATCGAGGCTTTCAGCGCCGCGGCGTCGGCGGTCAGGCTCTGGGCGGTCTGGGACGCATGGTTCTGGGAGGCGGGAACGGACATGGAAGGGCATCAAAGGTCGCCAAATCCGGGCAGGCAAGGCGCGATTCACACGCGGGCTCCGCGCCAAAGCATTCCCCTTGCAATCCAAGGTGGGTCGGCCAAACCGGTTCCCGGCGCACCGCGGCTCACTTCTGAAACCGTCGCGCCAATTCTCCCCGGCTCAGCTCGAAATGCGTCGGCCGGCCGAGCGGACTCGTGTGTGGTTGCGTGCAGGCGAACAGCTGCGCGACCAACGCGAGGGCTTCGGTCTCATTGACCGTCTCCGGCAACCGCACGGCCTTCAATGCCGCGAGCCGCGCCAACTCCTCCTCGGCGAGTTCGGCGCGTTTCTCGTCGAGCCGACCGTCGCGCATCAGGCCGATCACGTCGCGCAGAAATCTTTCTGCCGCCTCCGGCTCCAGCCAAACTGGCAGTGCCTCGATGCGGAAAAAATTCCGCCCGAACTCCGCCACCTCAAATCCGTGGTCGTGCAGAAACTTCAGCCGGTCCGCCAGCAGCGCGCTCGCGATGGCGTCGAGTTCCACCGGGATAGCAAACAACAGCCGCTGGCTCGCGACCTCGCGCTGGCGAAACTGCGCCTGCAAGCGCTCGAACCACACGCGCTCGTGCGCCGCGCGCCGGTCGAGCAGCACGACGCCGCCCGGCGATTCGAACGCCGCGTAGTCGCCGTGCGCTGTGCCGAGAAAACGCCAGCCAAGCAGCCGGGAGGCACTCGACCGAGGCAAGCCGAAGGCCGGGACGGCGGCGACAGACGCAGGTGAGACCGGCGCACGCATTGACTCCGACAACGGGCCGCTGTCCGGCAATTTCCCGAACGGTTTGAACGGTTGCGCGATGGCGCTCGGCCTCGAGGGAAGCGGGGTGCCAGGTGCCGGTGTCGGACCGCCGGTAGATTGCGGCGGCCCCGAGGGAAGGCCTGGGATCGTCTCACTTCCATCCCCACTCGCCGGCGGCGGCGCGATGACCGCGACGCCGCTGCGCTCGCGCAGGCGTTGCAGCACGGCGCGGATGACGAAGCCACGCACCTGGCCTTCGCTGCGGAAACGCACTTCGCGCTTCGCCGGGTGCACGTTCA
>JANXWT010000071.1 GCA_025351035.1 Opitutia bacterium
CTTGTTCGATTTGCTCGGTAATGTCGCCGAATGGCTGGCTGACGATGACCAGGAAAATGCGACGGCCCCGTTGGCGGGCGGCAACTATACGATGCCGGCAGCGGAGCTCACCAGCGGGCTTGTCGAACGCGCGCCGCGGGCGGAGCGATCACGCACGACGGGATTTCGCGTGGTGGTGGAGATCGACCTGCGGGCGAAATGAGTGCGAGCTGAAGCCTCGCGTTAAGCGCTGTGCTTCGCCAATTTTTTGATGCGCGTGAACTCCGTCGGCTTGAGCGGCGACACCGACAACCGGCTTTGCCGGAGGAGCTCGGTATTTTTTAGCACGGCGTCGGCCTTGCACTGCGCGAGCGTCACTGGCCGGGGGAGCGGCGCGAGGGGCGCCAGTTCGACGGCGACCCAGCCTTGGCCGCCTTTGGCGCCGCCGGAGGCGGGCAAGCCGGGCTCGTCGGCGGTGGGGTCGGGAAAGGCCGGTTGCGTCACGCGGGCTATGCCGACGATGCATTTGCCGTCGTTGCTGTGGTAGAACATCACTTCGTCGCCGCGGCGCATGGCGTTGAGGTGGAGACGGGCGGCGTAGTTGCGCACGCCGGTCCAGTCGCTGCGGCCGTCGCGCACAAAATCATCCCACGAGTAGGTGGCGGGTTCGGACTTCACGAGCCAGTATTGCGTTGTCATCGGGTGAGACGTTTGGTCGGATGCCGGGGATGAGCGAGCAGGATCCAGAACTAGCGAAGAAGGCCGCCCGGGCGCAATTCATCCTTTACGGAGTGATGGTCCTGTTCGTCGTGCTGCCCTTCATCTTGCTCTGGTTGAAACGTCGGGGCGCCTTCAACTGAACCGGCCGGCAGCATGAACAAAACCCTTCTCTTCATCCGTGTCATCTTCATCGTCCTGTGTGCGGCGGCCAGTTGGCTGGTTTGCTACGCGATCAAGGAGTGGGACCAGTATCGGTTGATCGCCGTCACCGTCGGCCTGCTGATCGGAGCGCTCGTCATCCTCGTCGACGTGCTGCTCAAGGGATTTTCACTGCGCGGGCTTTCCGCGATCACTTTCGGTCTGGCGGCGGGCTCGCTGGTGGCCTGGCTGATCGCGCGCTCGCCGTTGCTCGACCAAGGTGACCCGCAATACATCTACCTCACCCGGCTGGGGCTGTTTGTCATCTGCAGTTATTTGGGGACAGTCATCGCATTGCGCGGGCGCGACGAATTCAACCTGGTCATTCCTTACGTGCGCTTCGTGCCGCACGAGGTCGACGTGCCGCTTGTCGTGGTGGACTCCAGCGCGTTGATCGACGGGCGCATCGCGCGCGTGTGCGAGACGCAGTTCCTCGGCGCGGCGCTGATCATCCCCACTTTCGTGCTCGGCGAGTTGCAGGAAATCGCGGGTTCTTCCGACACGTTCAAGCAGGCGCGCGGCCGCCGCGGGCTCGATGTGCTCAACGAACTCCGCCAGATCAAGCACATCGATATCCGCATCCATCAGAGCGAGGTCGCCCGCCGGCAGGACATGGATGCCAAACTGGTTTTTATCGCGCAGTCGCTGCGCGCCAAACTTCTGACCACCGACCTCAATCTCGCGAAGATGGCGCAGTTTCACGGCGTGCCGTGGCTGAATCTCCACGCGCTCGAGAAATCACTCCGGCCCGCTTTGGTGCTCGGTGAAAGCATCGAGGTCGAACTGATCAAGACCGGCAAGGACGAGGGGCAGGCCGTGGGCTATCTGGCCGACGGCTCCATGGTCGTGGTGAACCAGGCCCGCGCTTTCATGGGCAAGCGGGTCACCGCCGAGATTACCGGCGTGCTGCCGACGGCGGGCGGCAAGATGATTTTTGCCAATCTGCTCGGCGAGGTCGGCCCGGCCTGATCCGAGCGTGGAGGGCCCGCGTCCCCGCGGGCCGTCGTTTTTGTTGGCGTGGCTTTACGCCGCGGCTGTCCGTCTGGGGCAGATTTTTCTTGCCGTCCTATCTGTCCTAGTGCAACTAGGACGGCGTGCTCCCGTTCTCCATCGGCCTGAAACCCGGCCTGCCCGTCACCGAGCAGGTGATTTTCGCCGTGAAGAAGGCGGTCGTCGCCGGCCAGTTGAAGCCCGGCCAGCCGTTCCCTTCGGTGCGGGCGGTGAGCCAGGAGCTGAAGATCAACCCGAACACCGCGCACAAAATCGTGGCGGCACTCGTCGCCGAGGGCGTGCTGATCACGACGCCCGCCGTCGGGAGCGTCGTTGCGGAGCGCTCGGACGGCGGCCGGGTGGAGCGCGCGGAATTGCTCGGCGCCGACCTCGAGCGCGTGGTCGTCGAGGCCAAGAAACTCGGCCTCGGACTCGACGAGGTGCAGGCGGGTCTCGCCGCGCATTGGAAGAAACTCGGCCGGAAATGAATTCCCCTATGAACATCATCGAAACCAACCGACTCTCGCGGCGCTTCGGGCGCACCGAGGCCGTGCGCGACCTGACGCTCGCCGTGCCCCAAGGCAGCGTCTTCGCGCTCCTCGGCGCCAACGGAGCGGGCAAAACCACCGCCGTCAAAGTTCTCATGAACCTCCTCGCGCCGTCGGGCGGCGAGGCGCGCGTGCTCGGCGTGGACTCGCACCGGCTCGGCGAACGCGAGTTCGCGCAGATCGGCTACGTGTCCGAAAACCAGAAGCTTCCTGTCTGGATGACCGTTCGCCAGTTGCTCGACTACTGCCGGCCGCTCTATCCGACGTGGGACCGCGCGCTCGAAGCCAAGCTACTCGCGCAGTTCGATCTGCCCGAGCATCGTGCACTCAAGCAACTTTCGCGTGGCATGCTGATGAAGGCCGCGTTGCTCTCGTCGCTCGCCTACCGGCCGAAACTTCTCGTGCTCGACGAGCCGTTCAGCGGACTCGATCCGCTCGCGCGCGACGACTTCATGCGCGGCGTGCTCGAAGCATCCGACCTCGGCGACTGGACGGTGTTCGTTTCTTCGCACGACATCGAGGAAGTCGAGCGGCTCGCCGACCAGATCGCGTTCATCGAGTCGGGCCGGTTGCGCTTCAGTGAGTCGACCGAGCAACTGCTCGCGCGTTTCCGCCGCGTGGAAGCGACGCTCGGCACGCTCGGAGGCATCGTCGCCGCGCCGCTGCCCGGCTGGCTGGAGTTCGAGCGGGTGGGCGGACTCGTGAAGTTCATCGATCCGCAGTTCGCCGCCGCCGCCACCGGGCGCGTCTGCCGCGAACGCTTCCCCGATGCCGCCGTGAAAGCATATCCCATGACGCTGCGCGAAATCTTCATCACCCTCGCCCGCAAAACCCGCCAGGAAACCAAAGGAGCCACCGCATGAACCTCACGTTTCACATCATCAAGAAAGACCTCCGCCGAATGGTGTGGGCGCTCGCCGTGTGGGCGACCTGCGGCGTGTATCTGGTGATCAGTTCCAAGTTTGGAGCCCAAACGATGTCCGTCTGGGACAATCTGAAGATCGTCGCCATCTTCTCCTATGCGATGCTCAGCTTCGCGTTGGTCGCCGGCATCGTGC
>JANXWT010000083.1 GCA_025351035.1 Opitutia bacterium
TGTCTTCATGCACCCGCCCGGCGAGGCCCACCAGATCAGCAACACCGGGAAAAAGTGGCTGCATCTCTACATCATCGCCGACAATCCCCCCGTCGACATTTTCCACTACCCCGATTCTGACAAATGGGGCCTTCGCCCGCACGGAAAGTTTTTCCGCACCACCGACGTCCCCTATCACGACGGCGAGGAATGACGCGCGTTTCGTCTGCCGCGCTTTGAAGCGTAGCGTTGGGGCGCAATCTCGCTGCGCCCGTTGGACTTTTCGACCCTAGCGTTTCTTCGGCGAGAGCAGTTTCTCGCGGGCCACGAGGTAGAGGAACACGCAGAGCGCAAGATACGGCAGCATCGACAGCGCGTGCGCCCACGCTCCTTCGTAGAAGGGATTGTGCGCCGTTGACCACTCGGTGATTTTCGCATCGAAGCGGTCGAGCACTCCGGCGAGGAACGCGATGATGATGCCCGCGATGGCGCCGCCGGCGATCAGGCCTGACGAAAGCAACACGCCGGGACTCTTGTCGCTCTCCTCGTTAAACTGCAGCTCGTTCATCGCGGCGTAGGCGGCCTTCTGCCGCATCTTGCGTTCGACGAGCCAGCGGATGAGTCCGCCAACAAAAATCGGCGACGACGACGACAACGGCAGATAGACGCCGACCGCGAACGCGAGCGACGGCACGAACGACATCTCGAGCACGAGCGCGATCATCACGCCGAGGAGCACGAGTGCCCACGGGAGTTTGTGGTCGAGGATGCCCTTGATGATGTAGGAAACGAGCGTGGCCTTCGGCGCGCTGAACTTGCGGACGACCGTGCCGTCGGGCCGGTGGTCGTGCGTGCCGTTGATGCCCGGATCGACGAGCCAGACAGCGTCGCCCTTGTCGTTGACGAAGTATTTGCCCGCCGGTCCGCCGACGGTGTCGGCCTTCTGCCAGACAAAGTAGCTGTTCGTGTCGCCGCGCGCCTGAACGCCTTGCAGCGCACCGTGCTGCTTGAGCTGCGAAACGTCGGTGTGCAGACCGGCGGGCGCGACCTGCGCGGCGGGCACGTAGACCGTCGCGGCGTCATTGAGTGCGAGCAGAATCGGGCCGAGCACGAGCGCCGAGGCGAACGAGCCGAACACGATGGCGATCTGCTGGAACTTCGGCGTCGAGCCAAGGAGGAAGCCGGTTTTGAGATCCTGCGACGTCGTGCCGCCGTTGGCCGCTGCGACGCACACGATGGCACCGACAGAGAGCGCGGTGACGTAATACGCCCCACCCGTCCAACCGACCGCGAGGAAAATGAGGCAGGTGAAAAGCAACGTCGCCATCGTCATGCCCGAGGTCGGATTGTTCGAGGAGCCGATCTCGCCCGTGAGTCGCGACGACACGGTGACGAAGAGAAAGCCGAACGCGAGGATGAGCAATGCGCCGAGAATGTTCATGTGCAGCGACGGCGCGAGGGTGATGAGCGCCATGAGCACGACGAGGCCGATGACAACGACCTTCGTTGACAGATCGCGCTCGGTGCGGGGCATGTCGGCGGCAGCGATTTTCTCGGACTTACCGGTGAACCCGGCGAAGCCGGCCTTGAGGCCGTGCCAGATCGCGGGGAACGCCTGCACCATGCTGACGAGGCCGCCGGTGGCGACGGCCCCCGCGCCGATGTAGAGCACATAGGCGCCGCGAATGTCGTCGGGCGTCATGTCGGCGATCAACATCGTGCCGGGAGCGAGCGGGGCCGGAAGCGATTCGCCGAAGAATTTGATCATCGGAATCAGCACCAGATACGAGAGCACGCCGCCCGCGCCCATGATCGACGCGATGCGGAAACCGATGATGTAGCCGACGCCGAGCAGTTCGGGCGAAATCTCCACGCTGACGGAACCGCCTCTGAGCGGGGCACCGAAAACTTTTTCGGGAACTTCCTTCCAGAGCTTGAACGCGGAGTTGGCCGTCTTGTAGAGCAGGCCCATGGCGAAGCCCGTGAAGATCACGTGCGCGCCGGGCGACTGGCCGAGGCCGGCGGCTTCG
>JANXWT010000091.1 GCA_025351035.1 Opitutia bacterium
GCGCTCGACGTTCACGTCGCTGCGCACGCGCTCGTAATCCTTGATCGCCTCGGGCGGGATCGGCACGCCGAGATCGCGCTGCGCCTTCATCACGGCGATCCAGAAATCGCGCTCGAGCAAAATGCGCCCGTGGACCGACCAGATGTCCTTCATGGCTGGCGAGGCATAACGTTCCGCGAGGACGTTGGGGATCGAGTCGGAGGAGGTGGAGTCGGTCGGCTGCTTCACGGCGCGCAACGGTTAGCCCACGCCCCCGGCGTTGCCAATGGAAAAGCGGTCAACTGTGCCCGCGGAGCGCCGCCGCGGGCTCGCGTCTTCGCTGGAGAGCCACCAAGTTGCCCGCATGGCCCACTCCGTCGAGGAACATTTCAAGTTCAAGCTGGCCGAATACGACCGCCGCATCCGCACGCTCGTCTACCAGTATGACGCGATGCGCTCCGTCCAACTCGACATTCTCGCGCGCTGCCTGCCGACCACGGGCGGGCTCGTGCTCGATCTCGGCGGCGGCACCGGCTCACTCGCCGCCGCGGTGGCAGAGCGCTTTCCGACCACCCGCGTGCAAATCCACGACACCGACCCGGGCATGCTGGCCTTCGCGCGCGAACGTTGTTCGGTCTTCGGAGACCGCGTGGATTTCATCGATAAATCCTTCGCCGAACCGCTGCCCGCATGCGACGCCGTCGTCGCGTGCATCGCGCTGCACCACGTAAAGAACATGCCGGCGAAGGGCCGCATTTACCGGAATATTTTCGCCGCGTTGCGACCCGGAGGTGTATTCGCCAACGCCGACACTCTGATGGACAGCCGGCCGCGAGAGCGAGAGCACTACTTCGCCGTCTGGCGCCGCTGGATGCAGGCGCGCGGTCACACCGAGGCCGAGGCCCGCCAGCACCACGCCAACTGGGCCGAGGAGGATTATTACCCGCCGCTCAGCACCGAGCTGCGCCTGCTTGGCGAAGCCGGTTTTGCCGAGCCCGACTGCTTCTGGCGCGACGAACACCAAGCCGTGTTCGGCGGCATCAAGTGACGCGTCACTTCCGCTCCAGCAACGCCAGCCGCAGCCCGAGCGCGATAAACAGGCCGCCGGTGACGCGGTTGATCCACGTCGAGAGATCAAAGCGCGACTTCAGCCAGTCGCCGAGTTGGCTCGCGACGAGCGCGTAGCCGAGACAGACGAGCGTGCCGTTGAAATCGAAAATCAGCCCGAGCCCGAGCATCTGCGCGGCGATCGGACCGTTGGCCGGATCGGCGAACTGCGGCAGAAACGCCAAAAAGAAGATCGCCACCTTGGGGTTGAGCACGTTGGTGATCACGCCTTGGCGGAAGATCGTCCCCAGCGGCGTGCGCTCCATCGTCTTCACTTCCATCGCGCCGCCCTTGCTGATGAGCGCCTTCACGCCGAGCCACACCAGATACGCCGCGCCGGCGTAGCGCACGACGTCGTAGGCCATCGGCAACGCGAGCATGAGCGCGGAGAGCCCACAGGCGGCGGCGATCACGTGGAACAGACAGCCCGCTCCGATCCCCAGCGCCGACACGACGCCCGCCGCGCGGCCTTGGCTGATACTGCGGGCGACAATGTAGAGCACGTCCGGACCCGGCGCCAAATTGAGCAGCAACCCGGCCCCGATGAAAATGAGCAGCGAGTGGAGATCGGGCATGCAGTTTACGTAGCCAAACTCGCGTCCTCGGCAAGTCCGCGATTTTGGCAAACCCCCGTGGAGGGCCCGCGTCCCCGCGGGCCGCGAGTCCGCTTCAGCCCGCGAGACAGCGCACGGTCATCTCGCGCAAGACCGACTCCGCCTCGTGGGGACGTTTGATGAGTTCCTCGAACGCGCGAATAAACTCCTGCTGGTTGTCGATCAGCCGGCGCAGCGGCGGCAGCTTCGCGCCGCTCACGAGTTTGCCAGCATACCACTGGTTCTGCGTGAAGAGATTGAACGAACTCTTCTCGGTATCGCCGCCGAAGTGCCGCGCGTAGTTGCCCTGCGCGCGGGCCCACGCCGCCTTGTCGAAACCATAATTGCCCGGCGCGCGCAGCTCGCCGCTGTCG
>JANXWT010000109.1 GCA_025351035.1 Opitutia bacterium
CCGCCACCGCGGCCACGATGCGGCGCAGCGCGGCGACGACGGTGCGGCGTTCTTCGAGGGCGTCGGAGGTCTGTCGCGCGAGCGACAGACGGTGCGCAAGCACGGGAGCAACCATTTCCTGCACGTCCTCGGGGATGACGAAGTCGCGCCCGAGCATGAGTCCGCGAGCTTGGGCGGCGATGCGCAGCGAGAGACCGCCGCGCACGCTGGCGCCGGCCTTGAACTCCGTCTCCGTCCGCGTGGCGGTGATAATTTTGAGAATGTAGTCGAGCACGGTGTCTTCGACAAAGACGCGGCCAGCGAGCGCTTGGATTTTCAGGAGATCCGTGCGTGTGATGACGGCGTTGAGTGCGATGGCGTCGTAGCCGAGGCGCGGCGCGCGGAGAATTTCGAGTTCGTCGTTCGGCTGCGGATAACCCATCGCCAAGCGCATGAGGAAACGGTCCATCTGGCTCTCGGGGAGCGGAAACGTGCCCTCGTAGTCCACGGGGTTTTGCGTGGCCACGACCATGAACGGCGAACCGACGGCGTGCGCGGCACCGTCGACGGTCACCCGCGCGCGGTCCATCACCTCGAGGAGCGCGGACTGCGTCTTGGGCGTGGCGCGGTTGATCTCGTCGGCGAGCACGACGTTGGCGAAGACGGGGCCGGGTTTGAACACGAACTCCTTCACCGTCTCGTCGTAGATGGAGACGCCGGTGACGTCAGTCGGCAGCAGGTCGCTCGTAAACTGGATCCGCGAGAACGCGCAGTCCATCGAGCGCGCGAGCGAGTAAGCCAGGGTCGTCTTCCCGACGCCCGGCAGGTCCTCGATCAGCAGGTGGCCGCCGGCGAGCAGACAAATGAGCGTCTGGTCGATAACGTCGTCCTTGCCCTTGATCGTGACACGCATGTTGGCCTTGAGGCGCGCAAGAGCATCGCGGGCCGACGCAATTTCTGCTGCAGGGGCAAAATCACTCATGCGTGGCACGGTAGGCATCCGCCCCGTCCGCGCAAACGGAATCCCGGCGGCAGTCGACGATTGACGGGGATTTTTCCTTTCTTGCGCGACAAACACGTCAAGGTGAGTTTTCCCCTTGATGCCACATTCATTGCCAACCGCTGTCCGCCGAATTTCGCGCACGCGACTCGCGATGAGAACCGGGTGCCACGCAGCGATCTGCACCACGCTGCTGGCCGGCTGCGCGACTCCGGGGCCCCTGCACATCTACTCGGCGGCGGGCGCGCGGCCGGACATCGTGAGCGATAGCGGACCGACAGCCATCGAACGCGTGCCCAGTTTCCTCGCCGCCGGTGAAGAGCTAACCGGACTGGCTTACGATCCGTTCACCGACTATCTCTTCCTGCGGCTCGCCCCAGGCAACCGCATCCGCGTGATCGACCGGCCGGCGCGAAATGTGAAACGCGAATTTGTGCTCGCGGAAATTCCGGCGACCGGCGGCGGCGATCTGGCAGTCAGGCCGCGCGATGGACACGTCTTCGCCGCACTGCCGGGCGAGGCCGCGCTCGTGAAATTTACGCGCTACGGCGGCTATGGCGGAAAGATTGCGCTCGGAGAATCCGCCGGGACCGTGCGCGGCGTGGCGTTCGACGCCGCCCGGGACCGCCTGTTCATTCTCACCGACGCCTCCGCGACCCGAGTCCTCGTCTGCGCACCGGACGGCCGGACGCTATCGGTTCTCAAGCTCGACCGCACGGTTGCCCCCGGCTGCCTCGCGTATGATTCCGCGCAACGCGAACTTTACGCGCCACTCGCCGGCGGGACATCCGTTGGCGTCTTTGGCGAGGACGGCAGGTTCCGCCGGGAATTTGCGCTACGCGTCCCATTTTTCGACGTTGGCCCGCGTTCATTTTTGCGCATCTTCTGAACCTGTTCCGCGCTCCACCCCGCACGTCACTTCTTGCCGCCATGCCTCTGATCGACCTGTCCGTCCCCGAACTCCACCGCTACACCGGCCGCAATCCACGCCCCGCCGATTTCGATGCCTACTGGGACGCCGCGCTGCGCGAACTCGACGCCACCGACCCGCAGCCCGAGCTGGTGCCCGCCAAGGAAATCGCGCCACGGCACAGCGAAGTATTTGACCTGTGGTTCACCGGCGTGGGTGGCGCACGGATTTACGCAAAATATGTCCGCCCAATAAAATCCGCCGGCCCGGGCCCCGCCGTGCTTCAATTCCACGGTTACACCGGACACAGCGGCGATTTCTCCTCTCGCCTCGCGTGGTCGGGCGAAGGCTTTTGTGTGGCCGCGCTCGACTGTCGCGGCCAAGGCGGTCGCTCCGAGGATCGCGGTGGAGTGCAGGGCACGACCAACCGCGGCCACATCATCCGGGGGCTCGAAGACCCCGATCCTCGCAAATTGCTTTATCGGCAAATCTTCCTCGACACCGCCCAACTTGCGCGCGCCGTGATGGGGTTTCCTGAAGTGGACGCGGCGCGCGTCGGGGCCATGGGCTTGTCGCAAGGTGGCGCACTTGCGCTCGCCTGCGCCGCGCTCGAGCCGCGCATCCAGCGCGCCGCCCCAGTCTTCCCCTTTCTTTGCGACTACCAGCGCGTTTGGGAAATGGATCTCGCCAAGGACGCCTACGAGGAACTGCGCATCTGGTTTCGCCAATTTGATCCACTGCACCGCCGCGAACGGGAAATCTTCACCAAGCTGGGCTACATCGATTGCCAGCATCTGGCCCCGCGGATTAAGGCCAAGGTGCTCATGTTTACCTGTCTGATGGATCCCGTTTGTCCGCCCTCCACCCAATTCGCCGCTTACAACAAGATCACCGCCCCGAAAGACATGGTGATCTATCCCGACTACGCCCACGAGGCCTACTTGCCCGGCGAAAACGATCGGACGTTCAATTTTCTCCGCAAGCTCTGAGCGGCCGCACTCACCCTACCCACGAGATCGCCTGGATTTTTGCGGCGAGTGAGACGTCCTTCGCGGTGATTTTGCCGCCGGCGTCGTGCGTGTTCAGCCGGATCGCCACGCGGTTGTAGACATTCGTCCAATCCGGGTGATGGTCCGCCGCCTCGGCCTCGAAGCCCACGCGCACCATGAATGACAGCGCTTCGCGAAAACTGCCGAACTGGAAAGTCTTTGCCAGGGCGTCGCTGTCCAGTGACCAGCCGGGCAGGGACGGCAACGCAGCGGCGATTTCGGCGGGAGTCAACGGCTTTGTCATGCGCACGACGATTCGCCGGAATCGCCCCTTGTCAAACTTCCCCCTGCCGACCTAAATCGCCGCTCCTGCATGCCATCAACCGGCCCCGCCATCCTCCCGCAACACGTCGCCATCATCATGGACGGCAACGGCCGTTGGGCGAAACAGCGCGGCCTGCCCCGCCTCGAAGGCCACCGCCGCGGCGTGGAGACGGTGCGCACAGTCGTCGACGCCGCGCGCGCGATCGGCATCCGTTACATCACGCTCTACGCCTTCTCCGTCGAGAACTGGAGCCGGCCAAGCGACGAAGTCTCGGGCCTGATGGGCCTGCTGGATTTTTTTCTGAAACGAGAGCTCTCCAACCTGATCAAGAATCGCGTCCGGCTGCGCACCATCGGCCGCACCGGCGAACTGCCCGCCAACGTCCAGCGCGAGCTCGCGCGCGTCATCGAAGCCACCAAGGACTTTCCCGACTGGAACCTCGTGCTCGCGCTCAACTACGGCTCGCGCACCGAGGTGGCCGACGCCGCCCGCGCCTACGCCGTCGCCGTAGCCAACGGCAAGGAGAAGCTGGAGGATAACTCGTGGGAGACGTTCAGTCGCTACCTCGATACTGCCGATCTACCCGAACCCGACCTGCTCATCCGCACTTCCGGTGAGCACCGCGTCAGTAATTTTATGCTCCTACAGTGCGCTTACTCCGAAATGGTTTTTACGCCGACGCTGTGGCCGGACTTCGGGCAGGCCGACCTGCAATCCGCCGTTGACGAATACGGCCGCCGCGAGCGCCGCTATGGTCTCACCACTGAGCAAATCAAAGCTGGCGCCAAGTAACCCCAGTCGCCCCACTCTCCCCGTGTTTTCCCGCCTCCTCAGCACCCTGGTTCTTTGGTCTGTCGTGCTCAGCAGCCTGTGGTTCTTCGGCGCCGACGCCGCCATCTGGCTGCTCACGCTGCTCACCGCACTGACCCTCCACGAATTTTACGCCCTGACCGAGAAGTTGGGCCACCGCCCTTTCCGTTGGTTCGGGCTCAGCATCAGTGTGCTGATGACGGCCGCCCCGTTCTACCTCACGCAATATTACACCGAGGCGGAGGAATTCGCCGGCCTCGCGCCCGCTCTGCTCGCACTCGCGTTCGTGGTCTGCTCGGTCCGGGTGCTCGGCGCACGCGACAACACCAATCGCGTCGAGACGATCGCAGCGACCATGCTCGGCCTGCTCTACGTGCCGTTCATGCTGCACTACTTCGCGCGGCTGATTCTCCTCTATGACACCCCCGAGGCCGGACTCGTGCCCTGCCTGTGGGTGATCGTCGTGGCGAAATTTTGCGACGTCGGCGCGCTGCTCACCGGTCTCGCGATCGGCAAGCACAAGATGGCTCCCCGCATCAGCCCGAAGAAAACCTGGGAGGGCGCCGGCGGCGGCGTGTTGACTTCAATCGGGCTCGGCGTGGCGATCGCGCATTACTTCCCGGATTACCTGCCCGAGCTCTTCACGCCCGCGGTGGCGGCGCTGGTCGCGCTCGTGATTGCCATCACCGCCATCGTGTCCGATCTCATCGAGTCCGCCATCAAGCGCCGCGCCGACACCAAGGACACTGGCGCACTCATCCCCGGCATCGGCGGCGCGTTTGACCTGACCGACAGCCTCATCTTCACGGCGCCGGTGGCCTACGTGATCTTTTTGTTTTTGCGCTGAGGCCCCCATGGCCAACCCGACCGCCAAACGACGCATCGTCCTGCTCGGCGCCACCGGCTCCATCGGCGAGAGCACGCTGCGCGTTGTCGCCGCGCACTCCGACCGGCTCGAACTGGTCGGCATCGCCGCGCAGAGCAACCACGCCCGCCTCGCGGAGATCGCGCGGCAGTTCAACGTGCGCCATGTGGCCATCCACGACGAGACCGCCTGCACGGCGGCGCGTGCCAGCAGTGCGTTTCCGGCCGGCACGAAGATTCACGGCGGCATCGCCGGCCTGACCGAACTCGCCACGCTGCCCGAGGCCGACATCGTGCTCATCGCCGTCGTGGGCATCGCGGGACTCGCACCCGCCCTCGCCGCGCTCGCCGCGAAGAAGGATCTCGCCCTCGCGTCGAAGGAGCTCCTAGTGCTCGCCGGCAAATTCGTCATGGCCGCCGCGCGCACCAGCGGCAGCCGGCTGCTCCCGGTCGACAGCGAACACAACGCCGTTTTCCAGTGCCTCGAAGGTTGCCGCACGTCCGATGTGCGCCGTATCGTCCTCACCGCCTCCGGCGGCGCGTTTCGCGACTGGCCGCTAGAAAAGCTCGCGCGCGCCACCGTCGCCGATGCCCTCAAGCACCCGAACTGGGCGATGGGTCCGAAGATCACCGTCGACTCCGCCACGCTCGCGAACAAGGGCCTCGAGCTGATTGAAGCGCAGTGGCTGTTCGGCCTGCGCGCCGAGCAGTGCGACGCCGTCCTGCACGCGCAGAGCATCGTGCACTGCCTCGTTGAGTTCACCGACGGCTCGATGCTCACCCAGCTTTGCCCGCCCTCGATGACGTTTCCGATCCAACACGCGCTGCTCTACCCGGCCCGCGCGTCGCAGCCGACGGCCCCGGCACTCGACGTCGGCCGACCCTTCGCGCTGGATTTCCGTCCGGTCGACGAGCAGCGCTATCCCTGCCTACGGCTCGCCAAGGAATCGATGCGCGCCGGCGGCACCGCCCCGGCCGTCTTCAACGCCGCCAACGAGGTCGCCGTCGCGGCCTTTCTCGCCGGACGCGTTCAGTTTCTTGCGATTCCCCGGATTATTGAACACACTCTGGCCACGGTGAAATTGATCGAACCAACCGCGCTCGATCAGGTCCTAGCCGTCGACGCCGAAGCCCGGCGCGTAGCCCAACACTTTCCCGCCTGATGTCCCTCGACACCATTACCTCCCTCCTCGGCAACGTCTGGTCGATCGCGATGATCGTCCTCTTTTTTGGCGGTTCGATTTTCGTGCACGAACTCGGCCACTTCCTCGTGGCCCGGCGCCGCGGCGTGAAAGTCGAACGTTTCTCCATCGGCTTCGGCCCCAAGATCGCCTCGTGGGTGCGCGACGGCGTCGAATATCGTCTCTCGTGGCTGCCGCTCGGCGGCTACGTCGCGCTGCCGCAACTCGCCGACATGGCGACCATCGAGGGCGAGTCCGAGGTCGCGATCGAGAAACTCCCGCCCGTGAGCTACGGCACACGCATGATCGTGTTCGCCGCGGGCGCGTTCTTCAACCTGCTCTTCGCTTTCGGCCTCGCCACGATTCTGTGGATTGCGGGCCAGGCAACCAGCGAAGAATATTCCACGACCCGCATCGGCTACATTTCGCAAACCATCACCATCGGCGAAGGCAAGTCGGTGCCCAGCCCAGCCTCGGTTTCCGGCCTGCGAGTCGGCGACACCATCCGCGCCCTCGACGGCACCAAAGTGAACGACTGGCAGGAACTGTTGCAGACACTGGTCACCAGTGCCGGCGTCACTGGCGACGGACAGCGCCGCACCGTGTTCACCATCGAACGCGCCGGGCGTCTGCAGGACATCATCCTGAACCCCATCCTCTCCGGCGACGAAAAGGTGCGCAAAGTGGGCATCCTCGCAGCCTACACTCCCATTGTCGCCACCGCACCCGACATTTCCTTTGCCCACAAGATCGGACTGCGAATCGACGACCAACTCATCGCGCTTGATGGCGCGCAGCTGCTCAATCTCCTCACGCTCTACGACGTGCTGCAGGAGAAGCCGGCCCGCGCTTTCGCGCTCACCGTCACACGCGCCGGCCAGGCGGTGGAAATCAAGGTGCCCGTCGAGCGGCCCAAAGAGGCGGCGCCGCTCCTCGGGGCCGGCTTCCGCACGAGCGTCGGTTTCACCCATCAAAATCCGTTTCAACAAATCAGCGGCCACCTCGCCATGACTGTGCGCACGCTCTGGAGCCTCATCCAGCCGAGCTCCGACATCGGCATTTCCAAGCTCAGCGGCCCCGTCGGCATTGGTCGGATTTTCTGGGACGCGTCCGAGGCCGGCATCCGCTATGTGCTCTGGATCGCCATCTTGGTGAACGTGAACCTCGCGATCTTCAACCTGCTCCCGATCCCCGTGCTCGACGGCGGACACATGCTTTTCGCGACGATCGGCAAACTGCGCGGCCGGGCGCTCTCGCCGAATTTCATTGTCAGTGCGCAGAGCCTCTTTGTCGTGCTGCTGTTTTCGATGATAATTTACGTGAGCTTTTTTGATATCCGCCGACTCGTGCGCGACGTGAAGGCCGACGCGCAGGCCAAGAAAGCCGCCCCGGCGAAGCCGTAGGCGGACCCCGCGCCGCCGGCTGGTCCCGCGGCAATGTCATATAATAGATGACATTGCCTCCGGCGCTCTTCCACTGCTCGGTCCGGCCGAGTCCGGGTGCAGTGTCAGCCAATAGCTGACACTTCCTCCGTTGCCACCGGCCGCGAGTGGCTCCTCGAAAGTGATGGTTTGCTTGCGCCATTCATCATTCTTCATTCGTAATGGCACCGATGTCCTACTGCGCGTCCCGCTTCCACACGATCCGCCGCCACACCATCGAGGTGAAAGTCGGCGCCGTCGGCGTCGGCGGCCCCAACCCGATCCGGTTGCAGTCGATGACCACCAGCGACACGCAGGACATCGCCGCCACCGTCGCCCAGTCCATCGCGCTCGCCGAAGTCGGTTGCGAGATCGTCCGCATCACCGCGCCCAACGTCGCCGCCGCGAAATGCCTGCAGGAGATCCGCGCGCAGTTCTCGGCGGCGGGCTTCAGCCACATCCCGCTCGTGGCCGACATCCATTTTCTCCCCTCTGCCGCGATGGAGGCGGTCGAGCACGTCGAGAAAGTGCGCGTTAATCCCGGCAACTACGCCGACAAAAAGAAATTCACCGTCAAGGAATACACCGACGCCGACTACGACCGCGAACTGGAGCGATTGCACGAAGCGTTCACGCCGCTCGTGCTGCGCAGCAAGGAACTCGGGCGCGCCATGCGCATCGGCACCAATCACGGCTCGCTCTCCGACCGCATCATGAACCGCTACGGCGACACGCCGCTCGGCATGGTCGAGAGCGCGTTGGAGTTCCTGCACATCGCACGGGCCCACAATTACCACGACCTCATGCTGTCGATGAAAGCCAGCAACCCGAAGGTGATGATCCAAGCCTACCGTCTGCTCGTCGAACACATGGCGCGGGAAGACATGCATTACCCGCTGCACCTCGGCGTGACCGAGGCCGGCGACGGCGAAGACGGCCGCATCAAGAGCGCCATCGGCATCGGCAGTCTGCTGCTGGACGGTCTTGGCGACACCATCCGTGTGTCGCTCACCGAGGATTCCGTTCACGAAATCCCGGTCGCGCGCGCCATCGCGGAGAAAACGATGAGTCTCTGGCAGGTTTCTGACACTCAGCTCTCAGCTCTTTTGCCGGGCGACGGTCCGGACAAACACCGGGCTGGCAGCAGCCAGCAACGGTGCAACTCTCAACTGTCGCGCCGCGACTCCATCGATCCTTTTCACTTCACTCGCCGCGAGACCACGACGCTCGCCCTCTCACCGAACTGCAAGGTCGGCCCCGAGCAACCGCCGCGCGTCATCGTGCGCGTGCCGTCGATCAAAACGCTGCTTGTCTCGGCGAACCAACTCGCCTCGCCCCGGCTCATTGACACGCCCGCCGAGGGACTGCTCGTGCGCGTCGACACGCCGAGCGACCTTGCCGACTTGCGCGCCATCGTCGGCGCGGCGAATCTCACGGTCGAATTTCTCGTGCTCGAGGCCGGCCCGCTGCTCACCGCCGCCGATTTCTCCCCGATGCTGAAGCCCGAGGGCGGCCGCGTCATGCTGCTGCGGAAATTCCGTGCGAGTGACGCCGCCGATCTCACCGCCTTCGCCCAATTCACGCGCACCAGCGGACATTTTCTCGCCGCGGAAATCGCCCCCGAGGATTTCGCCGCGCTCACGCCGACGCTCCGCGAACTCGGTGACGCCGGGCTGGTGTTTACGCTTTCGGCCACGACCGATAGCGCCAACGCTGCGCACGCGACCGGAGCCTACCGCCGCGTAACGGAAAATCTCCACACCCTCGGCTTCAAGTCGCCGATCTGGATCCGCAACACGATTGGCACCACAGCGGGAGGCGACGCCAGTTTTCTTTCCAAACTGCTCGATGCTTCGTTTCTCACCGGCGGTCTGCTCTGTGACGGCGTCGGCGACTTCGTGAGCATTGAGACGGAGAGCGACGTCACGCGCGCGACGCGGCTCGCCTACAATGTCCTCCAAGGCACCGGGGCGCGCATCTCCAAAACCGAATTTGTCGCCTGCCCGAGCTGCGGCCGCACGCTCTTCGACTTGCAGGCGACCACGCAGCGCATCCGCGCGCAAACGGGGCACCTCAAGGGGGTGAAAATCGCCATCATGGGCTGCATCGTGAACGGTCCCGGCGAGATGGCCGACGCGGATTTCGGCTACGTGGGCGGCGCGCCGGGCAAAATCAACCTCTACGTCGGCAAGAACTGCGTGCGCTACAACATTCCGGAGGCCGAGGCAGACGAAATACTTATCGCGCTCATCAGGGAGCACGGAAAATGGTTTGCCCCCGGCCCGCAGCACGCCGCCGGGGCCTGAGACGGATTCTTCAGAGGAGAAATCGCACCCCGCACCGGTCGATCCCGGTGCAACCATAAAATCGAAAAAGTTATGCGCCGGTTTCCGGTGAAAAACTTGTCGGAAAGTTGCCCTTGTAACTCATTTTGTGATTCACGTTATACCTTAAATCACTTTTAAAGACCTTCCTCTCGCTCGTTCTTTGCCACATCCGCCGCAGTCACTACCCCCGCCTCGCCCAAGGCTTCCCGCAGACAGGCCATGATCCCCGCAGGTGTGCAGCCCCGCTGCCCCTGCTATCCGGCCCGCACCCATTTTCCCTTGGACATCACGGTGGTAATCAGTGCAACGGATGTTGTCGCAGAACGCCGGCGGGAGACGTGAAAAATCCGCGACCGCTCACACCACACCATGTCCAATTCCTCGCTCCAGGCCAGCCTCTGGGAATCCGTCAAATGCGACCTGAAAGGGTTGTTCCCGGAGGACGTTTACCAGATGTGGTTTGAGCCGATCAGCTGTATCGAGACCACCGGCGACACCATCACCCTTGGTGTGCCCAACGATTTCGCGGCGATCTGGATTCACGACAATTACCTCGACCTCATCTCGCAGCGTTTGCGCATGGCCGCCGATCGCCTCGTTCACGTCAGTCTGCGCAAGCTCGACAATGGCAACGGTGACACCGCCGCGCGCTTCACCGCCACCGAGGCCGTGGCCCGCGCCCGCGCAACGCCCGCCGCCAAACGCACCCACCGCTACGATGACCGGATGAACGCGGCCGGCTCGCTGAACCCGCGCAACACCTTCGAAACCTTCGTCGTCGGTCCGAACAACCAGCTCGCGCACGCCGCCTCCCTCGCGGTCGCCCAAGCTCCGGCGCAGGCTTACAACCCGCTCTTCATCCACGGCTCCACCGGGCTCGGCAAGACCCACTTGATGCACGCCATCGGGCACAGCATCCTCCAGCGCAATCCCGACGCCAAGGTCGCGTATCTCTCCACGGAAAAATTCACCAACGAGTATATCCACGCCATCCAGGAGAACGCGCTCACCAAGTTCCGCCAGCGCTACCGCAGCATGGATGTGCTGTTGGTCGACGACATTTAGTTCCTCGCCGGCAAAGAGCGCATCCAGGAGGAATTTTTCCATACCTTCAACGACCTCTTCGAGTCGCAAAAGCAGATTGTGCTCTCCAGCGACCGCCCCGTCACCGAGATCGCCACGCTGGAGGCGCGCCTCGTCTCGCGATTCCAATGGGGCCTCTCCGCCGATATCCAGTCACCCGACTTCGAGACACGCGTCGCCATCCTCCGCACCAAAGCCGCCACGCTCAAGGTCAACCTGCCCGTGCCCGTCATCGAGTTCATTGCGCAGCACATCTCGAAAAACGTCCGCCGGCTCGAAGGCGCGCTCATCAAAATTTCCAGCTACGCCGCCCTCACCGGCAAGACCCTCGATCTCGCGACAGCGGAATCACTCCTCAAGGATGTGCTGATGGAGGAAGCGCAAAACCGCCTCAACATCGAAGGCATCCAGAAGCGCGTCGCCGACCACTACCAGATCCGCCACACGGACATGACCAGCAAGCGCCGGCCCAACGCCATCGCCTTCCCGCGCCAGATCGCCATGTATCTCAGTCGCC
>JANXWT010000066.1 GCA_025351035.1 Opitutia bacterium
GACATACATCATGCCCAGCAGGAGGACGCCGATGGCGACGTGCGTGCCGTGCGTGCCGGTGAGCGTGTAGAACGTGGAGCCGAAGATGCTGTTCGAGATCGTCATCTTCTTGTCATGCACGAAGTGCGCGAACTCGAAGACTTGGCCGCCGAGGAAGATGCAGCCGAAGAAGATCGTGCCGAGGAGCATGATCCGGGTGCTCTTGATGTTGCCCCGCTGGATGGCGTTCACGGCGAGCGCCATGAGGAGCGACGACATCAGGAGGATGAACGTCGAGAACGACGTCAGCTCGATGTTGAAGACCTGCGTGGGGACCGCGTTGCCGGGAGGCGAATTGAGGCGGTAGACGAGGTGCGTGGAAATCAGCGCGCCGAAGAACATGCAGTCCGAGGCAAGAAAGGCCCACCAGAGGAGCTTCTTGTTGGGAATACCTGTCGTCGTCGTGTGATCGTGATGGTGGTCGACGGGACCAGCGGCGGCGTGACTGCTCATGAGATGATACGGTAAAGCTTAGTAGTGGTCGCCGCGGGGAGAGGTGGCGTTGCCCTGGGCATCGAGATGGATGTGGTAACCGCCGGGACCTTCGAGCGACCAGAGGTAGCAACTGACCAGCAGGATGCCGAGGCCGGTGAGCGCGAGCGGGAGGTGCGAGCTGAGGAGCTGCGAACCGAACATCAGCACGGGCTCGTGGAGCTGGATAAAGTTGAACGTGCCGATCAGCATGCCGAAGGCGGCGATGAGCGGATACCACGACTGGTCGGGCATGTGGATGCCGCCGTGGGCCTCCTCGGCCTTCATGTGCTCAGCCATTTCCTTGGCGATCTCTTCCTGGTGATTCTTCTCATACCACCAAGCGTCACGGGCATGGACGGTCGGGATGGCCTTGAAGTTGTGTTCGGGCGGCGGGGACGGGATCGACCACTCGAGGGTGCGGGCGTCCCACGGATCGTTGCTGCACTTCTCGCCCTTGAAGAAGGTGTAGATCAAGACCGCGAAGTAGGTGAAGATGCCGAGGCCGAGGAGATAGGCGCCCATCGTCGCGATGAAGTTGCCCTCGTTCCAACCCATGTTGGCGTCGTAGGTCCAGGTGCGGCGGGGCATGCCGTTGAGTCCGAGGAAGTGCATCGGGAAAAACGTGCAGTTGAATCCGGTGAAGATGATCCAGAACGAGAGCTTGCCCCAGAATTCGGGGACGAGGCGCCCGAAGAATTTCGGGAACCAATAGTGGATGGCGGCGAGCAGGCCGAAGGTGGCACCGCCGATCAGCACGTAGTGGAAGTGGGCGATGACGAAATAGCTGTCCTGTTGCTGCGCGTCGGCCGGGGCGGCGGCGTGCATCATGCCGGAGAAGCCGCCGAGCATGAACATCCAGATGAAACCGAGCGCGAACATCATCGGCGTGCGGGTCTTGATCTGGCCGCCCCAGAGGGTGCCGATCCAGTTGAACATCTTGACGCCCGTCGGCACGGCGATGGCCATGGTGGCGACCGCAAAGGCGGCGGTGGCGACGTTGCCCATGCCGGTGGTGAACATGTGGTGGCTCCACACGCCGAAGCCGATGAAGCCGATGGCCACACCGGAGAATACCACGATGGGGTAGCCGAAGAGCGGCTTGCGCGAGAACGTCGGGAGGATTTCCGAAACGTAGCCCATGGGCGGGAGGATGAGGATGTAGACCTCGGGGTGGCCGAACACCCAGAACAAGTGCTGCCAGAGGATGGGCTGGCCGCCGCCGGAAACTTCAAAGAAATTGGTGCCGAAGTGCCGGTCGAAGAGCACTTCGACGAGGGCGATGGCGATGGCGGGCATCGCCAGCACGAGCAGGAAGCTGGTGACGAGCGCCATCCAGCAGAACACCGGCAGGCGCATCATCGTGAGGCCCGGAGCGCGCATGTTGATGATCGTGACGATGAAATTCAGGGAGGCGACGATGGAGGAAAGGCCGAGCGTTTGCAGGCCCATGACCCAAAGGTCGGTGGACAGGCCGGGCGTGAAGAGTTTCGACGTGAGCGGGGCATAACCGAACCAGCCGATGTCGGGGGCGCCGGCCTTGATGAACCAGCCGATGTTGAGCATGAACGCGCCGGCGACGAACACCCAGAGGCTGAAGGCGTTCAAGCGGGGGAAAGCCACGTCGCGCGCGCCGACCTGAATCGGGATGAGCAGGTTGAAAAACGCGGCGTTGAGCGGCATGACCGCGAGAAAGATCATCGTGGTGCCGTGCATCGTGAACAGCTCGTTGTAGAGCTGCGCACTGATGAAGCGGCTGTTCGGCACCATCAACTGCGTGCGGATGAGGAGCGCTTCGAAGCCGCCGACGAGGAAGAAAAAAAGCGCGAAGCCGGCATAGAGCATGCCGATCTTTTTGTGGTCGACGGTGGTCAGCCAGCCAACGAGGCCGGTCTTCGTGGTCGGGCGGGCGAACAGGTCGAACGTCTTGCCGTGCGCGTGTTCCTTGCCGATGAAATGATCTTTTGCCAGTGCTTCTGCCATGGAGGTTGGTGGTGGAGAGGATGGTGCCGGAGGCGGGGAAATTATTTCAGGCTCTGCAGGTAGGCGACGAGGGCGTCGATCTCGTGATCGTTGAGGACGATGTTCGGCACTTGCTCGCCCTTTTCGTTGAGCTTCACGTAGCCCTGCATCCCGCCGTAGCCGTGATACATCTTGTTCCCCGGTTTGAAATACTCGGGATCTTTGATCCACTGGCGCATCCGGGTGGGGGTGTTCTCGAGCACGCCCGCACCGATCGTAGAGCGTGAACCGACATGGGTGAGGCTGGGGCCGACGATGCCGCCGCCGTCATGGCCCATCGTGGTGTGGCAACTGGTGCAAGTCTTGGCGCTGAACAATCGGCGGCCCTCGCCGATCAGCTGAGCATTTTCGCCCGAGGAAATCTGCTGATGTTTTTTCCAGCCGGCGAGCGGGTCGGCGTCGAATTCCGGCGAACCGGAAAGGATGCTGTGCGCGCCGACCTCGGTCAGGCTGGCGAATTCGACGCGGGCGTGGCCGGCATCGATGGCGGTTGAGGCGGCGGTGACGGTGCGCGCGGGGTGCTTCTGGTTATCGAGCCACTTGACGTAGTCGGCGGCGGACAAGGCGATGACGCGAAAGCGCATGATGGCATGCGACTCGCCGCAATACTCGGCGCACTGGCCATAGAAGTAACCGGGCTTGTCGGCTTTGAACCAAAGGAAATTCGCACGGTTCGGAATCATGTCCACCTTGCCGGCCAGTTTGGGCAGCCAAAAACTGTGGATGACATCGATCGTGCGCAGATGCACGCGCACGGGCACACCGGCGGGGACGACGAGTTCGTTGGCGGTCGAGAGGAGGGCTTCGCCACCGGTGGGCAGTTGCACGGTCTCGGTGTTGTATTCGAACTTGAACCACCACTGATAGCCGGTGGCGGTAATGTCCATTGCGTTGCCCTTTTCAGCTTCGGGCACATCGTGGGTAAACCAGATCCCCTTGAGCGTCGGGATGGCGATGATGACAAGCAGGACGACCGAAGCTACGATGAGGCCGAGTTCGACGAACGGGTTGCCGTGGCCCTGCGCGGGCGGCGCGCTGTCCGAGGAATGATTGTCCGGCACCTTGAACTTGATCGTGGCGTAGGCCAGCACGGCCCCGACGACGATAAAGATGCCCGTCGTTACCCAGACGGTCACCATGAAGATGTCATACTGATTCTGGGCAACGGGGCCGGCGACCACGATGGTCGATTGCGGGCCGCTGAGACTGAACGCCTTGTTGATTTTATCGGCCAGATTGCAGCCGCTGAGGAGCGTCAGCAACAATCCGCCCACGAGGGCGGAGCCAATACGGAAGAAATTGCGAAAACCGGAGCGTGTGCGGGTCATGGGTAACGGGGCGGCATCAGCTTGGATACGCCGACGCAATGATAGCCAGTCAGGGTTTTGAATTTGCGGGTCATTTCAACCACAAAACCGCAGATTTCCTGCCCGAAGTCCTCGTTCTGGCGGTGTGGGCCGCCGTTATTAACCGGACGGGGCCGCGCCAGTTGATCAGGCTAAATCTTGACCTGCGTCATTGCTTGTCGACAGCGGGTGTGCGATGATGCTGGCCGCATGAAAAACCCACTCATTCCCACTCTATTGGTTTGCGCGCTGGCCCTCGCGGGTTGCGGCAAGAAAGACGACTCCGCCGCGGCCCCGGCCGCCGCTGCTTCGGCGACTGTCACCGCCGAGATTACCGCCAACGACAGCATGAAATACAGCCTCACCCGCATCGAGGCCCGTCCCGGTCAGGAGGTTAAGGTCATCCTGACCAACATGGGCAACATGCCCAAGGCGGCCATGGGCCACAACTGGATCCTCCTCAAGAAAGGCACCGATCCGAAGGCGTTCGTCGACGCCGCTGTCAACGCCGCGGCCACGGATTACGTCCCGGCCGCGATGGCCGACGCCGTCATCGCCCATACCAAGCTCCTCGGGCCGAAGCAGAGCGACGAAGTCACCTTCAAAGCCCCGATGGAACCCGGCGAATACACCTTTGTCTGCAGCTTCCCGGCGCACTTCCTCACCGGCATGAAGGGCGTGCTCGTGGTCAAGTAAGCGATCGATTCCAACCCAACTTTGCGAAAGCCGGGCCGCGCGCCCGGCTTTTTGTTTGGCCTCACCGAATGGGCCATCTGCGGCGCCCCCGCAATCGTCACCGCACCGGCCACCACACATAGAGGAAGAAATATACCAGCACGCCGGTCACCGACACGTAATACCAGATGGGAAACGTGAACTTCGCCCAGCGCTTGTGGGAGACGAAATCACCCTTGAGCGCGAAAAGAAAGGTTTTCGGCACGAGGTAGGCGATGGAGATCGCGAGGACAATGTGCGACACCAGCATCGTGAAGTAGAGCGCCCGCAGCGCCGCGCCCTCGCCGCCAAAGGGCGTGTGCACCCCCCGGATGAGCCACTTGTGCGTCACGTAGCCGGCGAGAAACACCGCCGACACGGCACCCGCCGTCAGCATACAGGCGCGATGCGCGTCGCGATAGCCGCGTTTGATGAAAACGAACCCAGCCGTGATGAGCACTGTCGCCGTGGCGTTCAGCGCGGCGTTCAGCGTGGGAATGTCCTGGATCGTCATGAGAGTCAGTTGGCCGAAAGGATTTTTTGTAGGGCGGGGTCGCTGACCCCGCCGATCTCGCTTGGATCCGTTTTCATCCGTGCAATCCGTGGTGTTCCGGTTCTAGGTGAGAAATCACAGCCGGAAAAACATCCGGTCGGCCACCAGCAGCGCCAGCAGCAGCGGCAGGTAGGAAATGGAAATCAGAAACAATCGCCGAGCCTCGGTTTCGCGGCGGGCCGGATCCATGAAACGGAACGCGCTGCGCAAAAACCACAGGTCGAGGCCGGCCGCGAACGCGAAGTAATACCACGAGCAGTAACCCAGCAGCGTCGGCATCAGGCTCACGGCGGTGAGCAGCACGGTCCAGATGAACGTCCGGCGCGCGACGCGCACCCCGCTCGGGTCGAGCACCGGCAGCATCGGAAAGTGCACGGTCTCGTAATCCTTGCGGTAAGTCCACGCGAGGGCGAAGAAGTGCGGCATTTGCCAGGTGTAGAGGATGGCGAACAGCGCCCAGCCGAGCGTGGCGTTCGTGCGGCCGGCCGCGGCCCAGCCAAGCAACGGCGGCAACGCGCCGCTGATGGCGCCGATCTCCGTCGACCAGCGCGACCATTTCTTGGCCGGCGTGTAAATCGCGAGATAAGCCACCATCGTCGCCAGCCCGAGAAACGCCGACATGCCGTTCACCTTCACAAAAAGCGCGATCAGTCCGGCGATGCAGAGCGCCCACCCCAGCACAAAGGCTGAGCCTGGCAGCACGGCACCCGTCGGAATTGGCCGGTCCGCCGTGCGCTGCATCAGCGCGTCGGTCTCGCTCTCCATCCATTGGTTCAGCGTCGCGACCCCGGCGGCGCACAGGCCCGTGCCGATCACCAGATAAAACATCCGCGCCCAGTCCCAGAAGGGCAGCGCAATGAGATAGCCGACGAGTGCCGTGATCACCGAGAGCAGGCTGAGCCGCGGCTTCGTCAGCTCCAAATAATCGCGCCAGCTCGCTCCGGTCTTGGCAAAAGTCCTGGGCGTGGCGGAAGGGATTTCGCTCGGGGTCATGCGGCGGGGTTGGTCCGTCCAAACCAATCACGGTGCGTCAGCATGACGAGCACGAATGTCGTCGCAAGGGTCAGCGCGCCGACGCCGACGTGGGCCGTGGTCATGGAGGCGTGACGGCCCGTCCAGATGATCTGCGCGCCCAGATAAATCTGCACCGCCAGCAATCCCGCGATGCCGGCCCAGAGCGCGCGCATGGCGCGCGACACCGCCGCGTCGCGCCAAAGCACATGGCCATAGTAAGCCAGGGCTCCCGTGATCGCCACGGCGAGCAGCCGGTGGGTGAAATGAATCGCCACCCGGAAATCCCAATGGGTGGGCCACAGGCCGTCCTCGGGCGTCAGCGGGAAAGTTGGAATCGCCAGTCCGGCAAAACTGTGGCGCATCACGGCCGCCACGGCGAGCTGGAGAAAGAGCAGCGCGACGCACCAACGGCCCGCCGCGGTCGTCCGCGCGCCGATGGTGCCCTTGAGCCCGGCGTGCGCCTCGATCCACGGGCGCGAGCACGCGAGTGCGACGGCAAAGAGTGCGCACACAAAGGTCTGCGCCAGGATCGCGTGCAGCATTGCGAACAGCCGGCCGACACTCGTTTCCAGCGACGCGATGGGCAAATGATCGAACAGCACGCGCAGGCCACCGACGACCGCCTGCGCGATCACGAGGATCGCGGCGAACAGCGCCAGCCGGCGCAGCCACGGGCGCTCCTCGGTGCGCCAGATCCACACGCCGATGATGTAGGTGATGGTGCTCATCACCGCGGCTGACAACCGATGCGAGTGCTCGGAGAACATCGCGAGATCGCTCAGCCAACCCGGTGGATTCAGGGAGCCGTTCGAGAGCGGCCAGTCGGCGAACGCCATGCCGGCGCCAATGCTGGTCGTGAACGCGCCCAGCAGCACGAGCACGAAAACCCAGACACTGCCGAGAGCGGCGAACCAGGCGAGGCTGGGTTTGTAGAAAGGAGTGCGATTCATCGGCGAAGGAAGGCGACAGGGAAAGTGGAAGTGATACTTGGGCGCTGCCGGGCGCAAACCTTTTGACAATTTCCCCGCTTGGCAAATGGGTGTGGGCCATGCAGCGCACCTCTTCCGCCGCCCTCCGGCTCGTTTTTGCCGCGCTTGTGGCGGCCGCATTCCTCACCGTCGCCGGCTGCGGCAGGCCGCCGGCGGCCACCGTCGCTGAGACGGCACCCGTGCAACCGGTCGAGAAACGCCATCCGCTGACCGGCGAAGTCGTCAGCCTCAACGCCGCGCGCAAGGCCGCCACCGTCTCGCACGACAAGATCGAGGGTTTCATGCCCGCGATGACGATGGAGTTCGTAGTCGCGAAAGGCGATCTCGCCATTCTGAAACCCGGCCAGCGCATCCGCGCCGAACTTGTCCAGGGAGCGAACGATGAGTGGCGGCTCGAGAAAATCTGGCCCGACGACCAGCAGACCAAGGCCGCGCTTGCCGCCAGTGCAAACGCCCTCACCCAAGACACCGCCATGCGCGGCAAGGAAGCCTACCGCGAGATTGGCGAGACCGCGCCCGACTTCACGCTGCTCGACCAGGAAGGCCGCACCGTTTCGATGAATCGTTTCCGCGGCAAGCAGGTGGTCGTCAATTTTATCTTCACCCGCTGCCCCATCGCCACGATGTGCCCCGCTGCCACCATGCGCATGTTAGCGCTGCAAAAAGCCGCCAAGGAAGCCGGCATCGCCGACCTCGAGCTCGTCTCGATCTCGCTCGACCCCGAATACGACACGCCCGGGGTGCTCAAGGATTACGCCGCGGTGCGCGGCATCGACACCGCAAATTTCTCTTTTCTCACCGGACCCGATGCCGCCGTGCGCCAGTTGCTCGCGCAGCTCGGCGTCATCCGCGAATTCACAGGCGACACCATCAAACACTCGCTCGCGACGCTGCTCATCAACCCGCAGGGCAAGATCGCCTATCGCGCCGACGGCAGCGTCTGGCGCGTCGGGGAATTCACTGAGCGGATGAAGAAAAACTGACGTGGACCCCGTCGCCGCCAATCTCTCGTCTGCGCAACGCCGCTCGATCGGCATCATTACGCTGTCGGCGCTGGCGCTGTTCGCCATCGTCCGGTGGCTGCCGACCGGCACGAACCTCAGTCACATGGATTTTCGCGTGGAGGGAAAAGGGGCGCTCGAGTTTTGCGACCCAGCCAACCCGCAATTCATCCCCGTTGTCGCCGCGCGTTCGCCCGTGACGCTCGCGCTGAAAAGTGGGTGGGCGCCGGCGCTCGAAAAATCCGTGTCGTTTGCACTCACGCTGCGCACCGCCAGCGGCAAACCCGTCGCGCCGGAAGATCTGCTCATCGCCCACACCCGCAAACTGCACCTGCTCATCGTCGATCCGACGCTCAGCGACTACCAGCATGTGCATCCCGAACCCGGCCGGCGCGCCGGCGAATGGCTTTTCACGCTGACCCCGCATCGCCCGGGCACCTATCGCGTGTTCGCCGACTTCACGCCCGCCGCCACCGCGCGCGGGCTCTACGCCTCGGCTGATTTCGAGGTGCCGGGGCTCGTCGCCCGCGTAGCGCGCAGCGCCAACTCCAGTGTGGAGGCCGACGGGATGCAATTTCTCCTCGAGTCCACGACGCTCTTGCAGGCGCGCAAACCCGCCAACCTGCGATTCCGCATCCGGCGCACCGGCGGCGCCGGCCCGATCCCGCTGCAGCCGGTGATGGGCGCGTTCGCGCACCTCGTGGCGTTCAGCGAGGAGCGCAGCGGCTTCGCGCACCTGCACCCGCAGGAAGTTGATTTGTCCAAGCCGCCTGATGCGCAGCATCCGGAGCTGACGTTCAAGATCACGATTCCCCAAGCCGGCCGTTACGTCATCTGGGCGCAGGTGAACCTGGGCGGCACAGAAATCTTCGTGCCCTTCGCCACCGACGTCCTGCCTTAACCGATCAATTCACGCGAGCTCGCTTGAGAGCTCCATCACTTCGCCGGTGCCCGTTGTGAGGAAGCGTCCGAGCTCGGAACCGGGGAAGCTGCCGAAGTGGCCCGGGTGGCAGCGCAGCAATCCCTCGCGGGCGAGGCCCACGATACTGCGCGCGTTGGCTGCGGGATGATTGCAGAAAAAATTGGGCGCGGCGCGGTTGGGCAGGAGCAGACTGCCGCGCAGCACGTCGCCAATCAGCGCTTCGCCGCTGGCGAGC
>JANXWT010000181.1 GCA_025351035.1 Opitutia bacterium
CCGCATCCAACGCCATGAGGTACGGAGCCGCGGCGTCAGCCCTATTGCTTGCTGTGAAAGAGAATGTGAGTGTCAGTGCGATACCGATGAGCCCGGCCGCGAATGCGGATAGCGGCAGCAAGCCGCCACGCTGGCTCAATAGCCGCCTTAGCAGCGGCTGCCGTCGCGCCGCTCGTGGTGGTCGCGCGGATCGAGACGATTCTGGCAACGTCATACAAACATCTCCTCAGATGCGGCGGCGCTTCGCTTTGCTTCGCAACATGTCTAACGACGGGGTCAGCCCAATATCGCGTGGATTGTGCAGACTGTCAAGCGGTTGCGTCAAGAACGCCGCTCGACGTCGTTGGGCTCGCCCTCGATGCCTCGATGCCCACACGCCTCCCTGAGCCGCCGCACGATCCTCCGACCTGAAACCGCGTCCGCATGTGCGAGTAGCATCCCGCATTCGGCACAGATGGGCGCACGATACTCCCGATCCACCGGCTGGAAGCCAGCTCAGACCATCCAGTTGTTTCTGGTATTCTGCGCTTCACGCGGCGGGGCCGCCTGGGCCGGGCCACTACGTGGAATACCCCGGCGCACTGGTACGGTGCTCACCGTCGCCGGGCAAGACAGTGAGCGCTCCTTACGTCGTGGTATTCCATCACGAATTGTGTAGACCGATGTGGCGATTCGTACTTGAGGACTGAACGCTATTGAACAATATCCTGCATGGGCGTCGACTCCGGGAGATTACCTTCGCCCTTGTGGTTTGTGGCGCAGCGACGGCTTGTGGTTCAAGCACTGCGTCAAAGCCGCCGCCGACCGTCGTGCCGGCGGTGGCAACGTCGGCCGCCGTAACGGTGACTGCGGCCCGCTCTGGTTCCATACCGGAGACCATCAAGTTTTCGAGCTTCTTCGGAGAAGGATCGAAAATCCCTGGCGAGTATTCCTGCGTGGGAAACAATACGTCTCCTCCGTTGTCATGGAACGGTGCTCCCACGGAAACGAAGGCCTACGTCATCTTTCTTGATGAGCCCGAAGCCGGCGGCATCTTCAGCCATTGGGTTCTTTACAATTTGCCAGGCAGCGTGCTATCGCTACCAGCGAGCGTGCCTGCGAATCGAGAATTCGACGACGGCACGAAGCAGGGAACCAATAGCGCTGGGCTGATCGGATACGCCGGACCGTGCCCCCAAGATCGCAATCTTCATCGATTCCAATTCTTCATCTTTGCTCTCGATCAGCCGCTCGATATAGCCAACGGAAAGACAAAAGGCGAGGTCATCACTGCGATGGCGAACCACATCTTGGCGCGCGGCACGTTCGCAGCCACGTTTCAGCGTTAACATGCTTCGCCGCAATTGACGATACCCATGCAAGAGTTCGTGACGGGAGGTCGGGTGAGAAGCCACTTTGCAATAACGGCGGTCGCGCTAGCGCTGGGGTTGACCGCATGCGGCGGCGGAGCCTCCACCCCAAGCCGGACGTCGTCCGCTGGGACAGCCACCATCGTCGACGCGCCGCAGACCTCGGTGGCATCGCCGGTTCCTTCCTCTGGCGGGCTTGATGAGGTGGCGTTGACGCTGGACGACCTGCCTGCAGGCTCCACCGTGATCGCACCGTTCGCGTGCAGCGGTACGGGCGAGCCGCCCGCGGCCGGCTCCGTCGATCCCATTCGCGTGTGCCGCATCCAGTTTCGCCTGCCCGACAACACCGCCGTTAGCTATGGAAGCTATCTGTTCATTGATGACAACTCGGCCCGGATAATCGCACCGCTCGTGGTGGGCGGCGCAGCCAAATCGCTAAAGGGCATCGCGTCGGTCGGCGTTTCCCCGGAGGGACTAGGCGCAACCGTTGCTCAATCAGTCTTGCCGGTGGGTGAAGCTTTGCAATTTACGGAGATACTATCGTTCGCGCGCGGGCGTGTCGTGCTCTTCGTGAGCGTCGTTGGATTTCAGGATCCCCAAGAGGTAGCCAGCAATGTCGCGAATAAGTCGTCGGCGAAGATTCGAGGACATTTTGGTGCATAGTCAGGCCGCAGGTGCAGTGAAGCGCGGAATCTCGAACGCAAGATCAGTCTTCGTGCCGAAGGAATGGGCAGATCACACTGCAATGCGCGCCACCGCTGCCCTCTTGGTCGCGCTTTTCGCACTGGTCGGAGGTGCGTGCTCATCGGGTGGGAGTCCGCGCCCGACCCAAACTCCGACGCACGCCATCACCGCGGTGGCGACACTTCCGATATCTCCATCGGTGGTTGGAGCGCCGATTACGGCTGCACCGACGGTTGCGCCCGCGCAGGGCCCGGTGGCAGCTCCCGATCTCGAAGGTGCCCTGACGAGCGCCATGACCGGCTACCTCGCTGCGTTGAACGCGGGCGACTTCGAAAAAGCACGGGGCCTGCTATCGAAATGCGGACAACAGGAAACCACGGTCGACGCACTGCGGTCCGGCCGCTCGGCCACAGGAACGCTGACGCTGGAGAGCATCTCCCGTTTCGAACGCTTGGCGGATGGCTCGGCCCAGGCCGCGGTGGTAACCAACAGCCAGTTCCTCATCGGAACCCAGTCGAGATTTTCTACGAGGTCGCGCTTCGTCCTGCAGGATGGTGTATGGAAGGTCGGCGGCAGTGCGAAGTGCGGAAATAGCTGATCGCCGGCCTCGCGTCGGCGATCAGCTCCCGAAGATTGTCCGCCGCAGTTGCGCGGTAGTTAGCGCGAAGGTCCGACCGGATCGAACGAC
>JANXWT010000183.1 GCA_025351035.1 Opitutia bacterium
GACCTCGCCGCGCCGCAGCTCCGTAAAGAGCGAAGGCGGGTTAGTAGTCCATGCCACCCATGCCGCCGCCGCCACCGTGGCCGCCACCAGCCGGAGCAGCCGACTTCTCCGGCAGATCGGTGATCATGCACTCGGTGGTGAGCAACAGACCGGCAATCGACGCCGCGTTCTGCAGCGCGGTGCGGGTAACCTTGGTCGGGTCAACCACGCCGGCCTTCACGAGGTCCTCGTACTTGTCGGTCGCAACGTTATAACCCATGTTACCCTTCGCCTCGAGGACGGTCTTGACGACCACACCGGCGTCCACGCCAGCGTTGGCGCAGAGCATGCGAATCGGGTGCTCGATCGCGCGACGCACGATCTGGGCGCCGAACGCCTCGTCACCTTCGAGCTTCAAAGCCTCGATGGCCTTGACGGTGCGGAGGAGAGCAACGCCGCCGCCGGCGACGATTCCCTCTTCCACTGCAGCGCGCGTGGCGTGCAGGGCGTCTTCGACGCGGGCTTTCTTTTCCTTCATCTCAACTTCGGTGGAGGCACCGACGTTGATGACGGCGATACCGCCGGCCAGCTTGGCGAGACGCTCCTGGAGCTTCTCGCGGTCGTAGTCGGAAGTGGTCTCGTCGATCTGACGGCGGAGCTGCTTGACGCGGCCCTGGATGTCAGCCGCCTTGCCACCGCCGTTGACGATGGTGGTGTTTTCCTTGTCGACGGTGATGCGCTTGGCCTTGCCGAGATCGGCAATGGTGAGGTTCTCGAGCTTGAGGCCGAGGTCCTCGGTGATGCACTTGCCGCCGGTGAGGATCGCGATATCTTCGAGCATGGCCTTGCGGCGGTCGCCAAAGCCGGGAGCCTTGACGGCGCACACATTGAGCGTGCCGCGAATCTTGTTCACAACAAGGGCCGCGAGGGCTTCGCCTTCGACCTCTTCCGCGATGATGAGGAGGGGCTTGCCGCTCTTGGCGATAGTCTGCAACAGCGGGAGCATTTCCTGCAAGTTGCTGATTTTCTTCTCGTGGATGAGCACATGAGCATCTTCGAGGACGACTTCCAGGCTCTCGGCGTTGGTGACGAAGTAAGGCGACAGGTAGCCCTTGTCGAACTGCATACCCTCGACGACTTCGAGGGTCGTTTCGATGGACTTGGCTTCTTCGACGGTAATGGTGCCGTCCTTGCCGACCTTGTCCATGGCATCGGCGATGATATTGCCAATAGTGTCGTCCCAGTTGGCAGAGACGGTCGCGACCTGGCGGATTTCCTCGCGGTCATTGACCTTCTTGGAAACGCGCGCGAGTTCGGCGATAGCGGCCTCGACGGCCTTGTCGATGCCGCGCTTGAGGTAGATCGGGTTGGCCCCGGCGGTGACGTTCTTCAGGCCTTCGCGGTAGATGCCCTCGGCGAGCACAGTGGCGGTGGTGGTGCCGTCGCCGGCGCTGTCGGAGGTCTTCGAGGCGACTTCCTTCACCATTTGAGCACCCATGTTCTCGTAGGGATCGGGAAGCTCGACTTCCTTGGCGACGGTGACGCCGTCCTTGGTGACGGTCGGCGAACCGAATTTTTTGTCGATGACGACATTGCGGCCTTTCGGCCCGAGGGTGACCTTGACGGCGCGGGAGAGAATCTCGACGCCGCGGAGGATTTTGTGACGAGCGGCCTCATCAAAGAGGAGTTGTTTGGCTGCCATGATAATTGAGTAAGTTTAAAGGTTTAAGTTTTAGGTGATGAGTGGCGGGTTCAGCCGATGATGCCGAGAATGTCGTCTTCGCGGACTAGCTTGTATTTCACGTCGTCAATCTTGACTTCGTTGCCACCGTATTGGGCGATGAGGACGCGGTCGCCGACCTTCACTTCGAAGGGAACGGGTTTGCCATCCTCGTCTTTCTTGCCGGTGCCAAGGGCAATGACCTTGGCCTCCTGCGGTTTTTCTTTGGCGCTGTCGGGAATGATGATCCCGCCGCGGACTTGTTCTTTTTCCTCGATGTGCTGCACGAGCACGCGATCACCGATGGGTTTGATGTTCACTTTAGCCATAATGGTTTTG
>JANXWT010000223.1 GCA_025351035.1 Opitutia bacterium
GCAGTTTTGGTGAAGCGACCTTGGAGGATGGGAACCGCGACCCGCAACATGACGGTGTAACCGAGCAAACCAAACGCCCAGATGCCGAAACAAATCAAGGTCTCGTTGAGGGTGGGGGAGTATTCCACGATTTCGCCGAGCGGGCTGGGAATAAAGCCGGGCACGACGAGGCCCATGCCTTTCTCGATCCAGATGCCGACGATGCTGAGCACGCAGGCGACATCGAGCCACTTGAGGCTGCGGCTGAGTGGCAAAATGAGCAGGAACGTCGCGACGACATTCATCGCGATGGCGGTCCAGATCCACGGCACGAGCGCGTGGTGGCCGTCGAGCCCAAGGAAGAGATAATGCGCCGAGGCCCCGTGCGTCGTGCCGGAGTAGAATTCCTTGAACACTTCGCAGAACAGGAGGAACAGATTGATGATCATGGCGACTTGCACGATGCCGCGGAGCGTGAGCAGCGCCTTGTCGGTGATCATGAGTCGCTCGCTCATGCGCGAGTGGATGACCGCCTCCATCTCGTGACTGGCCATGAGGGCGCGCAGCGAGGCGGCGGGCAGGCAGAGGACGCGCGTTTGCTCCTCGGCGACGGCGGTGGCCATGCGCGGCGTGCCGTTGAGCGCGGAGATTTCGCCAAACTGGCCACCGGGGACGAGGCTGCGGGTGACGCGGACGCGACCACATTCCTCCCGTTTGACGATGACGCGGCCACGCAGGACGAAGAATGCGTGGTAGTCGACATCGCCTTGTTTGAGGAGGACCTCGCCCGGGGAGACGTCGAAAACGGTGGCACCTTTGAGACAGCGCTGGCGGTCGACGACGGGGAGCGATGCGAGCTCAGGAAGGTGGCAGGAAAGCAGGGAGAGATCATCGAGCGTCGCCGGCCGGCGGTTGGCGGAGGCGAGACTGGCGGCGCGGAGCGAGGCGGCTTCGCTGGCGGAGGTCGAGGCGCTGGCCCGGCGGATGACTTGCAGCGCGAGGATGATCAGCGCGGGACCAGCTGCGAAGGCCGAGGCGAGAAAACGCGGGCCGACAATTGCGGAATTCCAGAACGGCCGGCCGCCGAGACCGACATAGAGAAAAGCGGTGACAGTGTGGATCGATACGGCCCAGACGATGGCGGTGAATACGAATGGTATGTAGAACCACTTCGAGGGTTTCTTCCCCTGGTAGCGGGTATAGAGGAGATAGCCGCAAATCCACACGTTGAGCACAAGGTAGCCGTTGAGGACGATGACGTCCCAGCTGAGCATCGAGCGCGGGAAATTCATCTGGCCGAGCCCGGGGATGAGATGCCAGAAGCGGTCGGGCCGGCCCAGATCGACCGTGACGAACGCCAGGCACATGATGATCGCAGCGACGGCGAGGAGTTCACCGAAGATGACGAGGTCGTGCATCTCCTCGTTGTCGTAGATGTAGACGGGGATGACCATCATGACCGCCGCGGCGGCGACGCCGACGAGGAAGGTGAAATTGGCGATGTAGACGCCCCACGAGACCTCGTCGCTCATGCCGGTGACAACGAGGCCGTGCACGAGTTGCTTGGCATAGGCGTTGAGACCGACGAGAGCGATGGCGGTCAGCACGGCCATCCACGTGTAGTAGCGCCAGTCGCCGACGAACGCGATGCGCATGCTCCGCCGGAGGAAGGTGAAGTAGTTGCGGATGGCAATGGTCATGGGAGATTTTCTGAAGCGCAAAGACGCGAAGGTCAGGGTTAAGGAGTTTGCAGTTTGTTCTTGGTGGTCGGGCTTCGCAGCTTAGTTACTTGGCGCTTTGGATTATTTGTCGAAGTAGTAGAAGAACCGTGGATTGGTGCCCATTTCCTCCTTCAACTGGATGAAGACGCGCTTGGTGCGAAGGATGTAGGAAATCTCGCTTTCAGGATCGAGGATGTTGCCGAACTTGCGTGCGCCGACGGGGCAGACTTCGAGGCAGGCGGGATATTTGCCGGCGCGGGTGCGCTGGATGCAGAAGTGGCATTTTTCCATCACACCCTGTTTGCGCGGGCGGTTGCCGAGGTAGGCCATTTCGGGGTTGAGGCGCTCCTTCGGAATCTCGGGCTTGGTGAAATTGAAACGGCGTGCCCAGTAAGGGCAGGCGGCTTCGCAGTAGCGGCAGCCGATGCACCAATCGTAGTCAATGACGGTGATGCCGTCGCTTTCCTGCCAGGTGGCGTTGACGGGGCAGACTTTCACGCAGGGCGGATTGTGGCACTGCTGGCACTGCACCGGCATGTAGAAAAATCCCGGCTCCGGCACGGACTCCGGTGTGTAGTTGTGGTCGCCTTTCTCCATGTCGAGCGAGCCGTGCGGCATCTTGAGCACGCGGATGTATTGGATCTCCGGATTGCGGGACTGGTTGTTCTCGGCGACGCAGGCGTGCACGCATTTGCGGCAACCGATGCAGCGGGTGAGATTGAGCGCGTAGACGAACTCGACGCCGTCCATCGGGCGGAGATCGCGGACATGCGGGCGGATGCCGTATTGGTGCTCCACTTCGCGGGAGATGCGCTCGAGGGCCTTCTTCATGTCGGCCGGCGTCATCTCCTTGTAATATTTCTGCATGAACTCCTCAGAGGAGGAGAAGTCGCCGAGTTCGCGCAGCGGCGAGAGGCTGGCGGCGAGCGCGCTCAGACCGGCGAACGCGGCCGAGCCGCGGAGAAAATTGCGACGTGACATCGCGGAATCGGAGGTCTTGTCGGGCGGGGGCGGGAGAGTTTCGGGGAGGGGCATATCAGGGCGTGGTTTCTGATTTTGCGGGTTTGGGGTGGCCGATGTCTCGGAGCGAGTGCGGCGGCGGCGCGGGCGCGCGGGTCGGAATGCGCGGCGCGTGCGGGTTGTGGCAACTGGCACAACTGAGGCGGTCGATCGGACCCATACTGCGGTTCCAATAGCCGCTGGTGCGGCCGTGCGCGCCGGCTTCCCAGTCGCGATAGGTCGGGCCGTGGCAGCTGCCGCAGAGCGGCGGGATGTTGTCGAACCTGACGATCGTGCCGTCGCGAATCTGGAGTGTCAGGAGATTGGCTTCGTTGTGGCAGTTGAAACAAAGGTTGTTCCGATCGTGCGAGCCGTGGCCCATGACGATGTTCTGGTGCTCGTCCGGCACGAGGAGTTTGCCCTTGTCGTCGAAGCGGAGCGGCGGTGGCTTGCCCTTCTCGTGGCAGCCATAGCAATCGTAGTCGGACAAATCTTCCTTGGCTTTGACGAGGTCCGCATAGGTGCGGCGCCACGGCGTGGTCTCGAGGAAGGTTTTGTCGACGGGCGGAATCTGCGCGCGCGGGGACAGACGCCCCCAGAGATTGGCGGAGAGCAACAGTGCGAGGGCACCGAAGCCGACGGTGACGGCGCCGAGCACGACAAGCGTGCGGGCGCCGGGTTTCAGGGCAGGTGACTTGGGCGGGGTTTCCATCACATCCTCCGGCGGCGTGGACGGACGGGGGATGTTACTTGGCCAGGGCGCGAATGAGCGGCACGAGGGCCTTCATGTCATCGTCGCACAGGCCTTCGATGGGTTTCATGGTCTGCTTGCCGGCTTTGTCGGTGATGCCTTCCTTCATGGCCTTGATGGCTTGCTCATCGGTGAAGGCGGCCTGCACTTTTGGATCGCTGAGATCGGCGATCTTGAGCTTTTTCCCCATCTTCGTGTCACCCTTGCCGTCGGTGCCGTGGCACTTGACGCACAGGTCTTCCCAGTTGGTCTTGGCGTCGGCGGCATAGGCGGTGAGCGCCGAGCCGAGGATGAGGAGCGAGGTGAGAGCGTGGACCTTTTTCATCGGAGGAGGGAGGAGGGTTGGGGGCGATCGGAAGGCCGCCTTTCGGGAGCGGAGTATCGCAGGAAACTCTGGCGGCGACTAACAGCCGGTTGGCCACTGCTGCGCATATCTTGCGGTGGCCGACGAGACACGGGGGCGGGACTCAGCGCTTGAAGGTCCGGATGTATGCGACGAGTGCCTTCATCTCGTCTTCCTTCAGGCCCTCGGCGACTTGCATGCGCATCTTGCCGTTCTTATCCGTGAGGCCCTGCTTGATCGCGGTAAGCGCCTGTTCGTCGGTGAAATTTGCCTGGATTTTGGGATCGGTGTAG
>JANXWT010000307.1 GCA_025351035.1 Opitutia bacterium
GTCCCGTCCATCCCGCCAGTTTCGCTCCTAATGGAGCTTCGGAGGGCACAAACCGAGTTGCGACCGCAGGGTCGATCCTGTGGCGCGAGGCACATTGCGCAATCGTAGGCGTGTTAGGTTTCCAAGCGTGAGCCCGCGCCCGAAGAGACGGTCGCTCAGTCCGAGCTTGTGGTCGAAATCGCGGCGTTGGAGAAAACGCAGCAGCGCCGGCAGCAGCAACGGTTGGTCAGGCGAAGTGGTCATTTGACGGCTGGCTGCATGGGCATCGCGAGCGCGACGGTGGCGCGTTCGGGTTGGCCGGCCGCTTGCAGACAAGCGCGCCACTGCGCGGCCTCGCCGGCGATGCCGTGGGCGCTAAGACCCTCGGCGATCTGGTCGACAGTGTGCTCGTCGACGCGATGCTTGGGGTCGCCGGGCAATTCCGGGTGCACGGCCCGGGTGAGCGCCCAGCAGGCCCATGCGCGCCAACGGCGTTGTTCGCGACGTGGCTCGTTCATGCGGTCGGCGAGATGCTGGAAATGCACGCGGGGATTGCCGATGAACTGGTCGGAGGGGACGTGCTGCAGGAGCCAGCCCATCGCGGCGTAGGGCAGCGGCCATGCGCGGAGCACGGGTTCGTCGCCGCGCAGGTCGGCCCCGAGCGCGCGGTCGAGGCACAGGATTGCGCGCGCGGGCAACCGGCGTTGCCAGAGATATTGGCCATAGGTCAGGGCCGTGAGATAAAAAACCGCATTGCGAGCTTGGCCGAGCGCTGTGAGCGCGCCGGCGTCCATGCGCGCTGGCGCGGGAGGCAGGTGGGGGCAGGGCGGCAGGCTTTCCGGCATTGCCCACAGCGTCGCGACCTGCGGACACCGGCTCAAGTTTAACTTGGCGGCCACGGGCTCTTCCGCGCATAAAGGGGGCCTGCAAGCGGAACCGACAGACTCCATTAACGAAGTGCAGGGCGGCCGTCGCTTCGTGCTCTGGCTGCTCGCACTGCTGGTCCGCACGTGGGGGCGCACACTGCGCTTTGAGGCCGATGAGGAAACGCTCCGGCGGTTGACCAAGTCCGACGAGCCCGCCGCGATCGTGCTCTGGCACAACCGGCTGTTTCTCTCCGCGGAGATTTTCCGCCGCTACCGGACCAAACGGCGCGTCTATGGTCTCGTGAGCGCGAGCAAGGACGGCGCGTGGCTCGCGGCGTTTTACCGGATGGTCGGGATTTTTCCCGTGCGCGGCTCGACCAGTAATTTCGGCCGCGAGGCCGGCCGCGCGCTCATCGAGAAAATGCGTGAAGGGCACGACGTCGGCATCACGCCCGACGGCCCGCGCGGCCCGATGTATGTCGTCGAGCCGGGCGTGCTGGTGGTGACGCGGCGGAACCACGCGCCGATGGTTTTGCTCGGCGCGGAATTTCACGGCGCCAAACGGCTGGCCAGTTGGGACCGTTTCTACGTCCCGTGGCCGTTCACGCGGATTACGATGCGTTGCACAATCCTGCCGTCGAAAAATGCGGACGATGGGAACGTCGGCTCCGACGAAGTGCGAGCGGCACTGCTGGCGATCAATCCGGACCAGCCGGACGCGTAGACCTGCGCTGCCAAAAGGATCCGGTCTTAAGAGAAGATGGTCTGTCATTCGGAGCCTGGCCGCCGGAATTTTTCAGTCCGGAGCGTGGACGAAACTCGGGCCGCGTCGCGGAGAAAATTCAGCCGGCCGAGGCCTGCGGCAAGTCCAGCCAGAAGGTGGCCCCCTGGTCCGGTTCGCTCTCGCAACCGGTCGCGCCGCCCATCGCCTCGGCCCAGTGCTTCACCAGCGAGAGGCCCAGCCCCGTGGACAGTTCGCCGCTGGTGGTCTTTTTCTCCAGCCGGGTGTAAGGCTGGAACAACCGGGCCTGCTCCGCCGCCGACAGGCCGGGCCCAGTATCGATCACGGCAATCCGGACACGCCCGCCGGGAACGGCACTCACTCGGATGGTGATGACCGAACCAAGGGGCGAATACTTCACGGCGTTGTCCAGCAAAATGCTCAGCGCGCGGTCGAGCAGGAGTTCATCCGCCAGCACCAGCGCACGGGGTGTCGCCGTGTCGAGCGTGAAGCTCTGGTTTTTGGCCCCGGCCTGCAACCGGGCACGGGTCATCACGCTTTCGACCGCCGGATCGAGCGACACGGGGACGAGCACGGGCTTGGCGGTGATGTTTTCCAGGGAACGCTGCTCGAGAAAATGGGTGGCAAACAAGTCGATGCGCTTGGCGGAGCTCATGATTTGCTCGAGCAAACGGTTCCGCTCCGGGCCGGACAACCCCGGCATCTGTTGCAGCAGGTCGGTGGCGAGGAAGAGGCCGGTCAGCGGCGAGCGCATATCGTGCAGCACGCCCGCGACGAACTCATCGCGCTGTTTGTTCAGCCGCACCAAGGTCTCGTTCTGGGCGTGCAGCTCATCGGCCAGCCGCTGCGTTTCGCGCCGGTGCAGGAAGATTTCGCGATGGTCGTGTTCCCGCCACCGCGCAAACCAGACCAGCACGTAGCCAGACCCAGTCCGCCATTATGAATCGTCCAGGTGAATTGTTTATCATGCTCGTTAAATCGCGTAATCGAAAGAAACGGGGTGACTGTCCGTTTGTCGTGTTCAACCTGACGGCGTAAGGTAACAATGAAGACGACGAACGCACAGATGGCAATGATGACCGTTGCGATGTTTGCTAAGACATCGAGAAGACTTACCAACTGAGTGACGCACGTCATCAGACAAACTCAAAGCAGACTGCCGAAATTTGGCGAGGCCGATAATGCAGTGTTCCCAACAGCGCTCCCACTTCTCATCCGCAAGGGGTCGTTTCCTGTCGCTGGCAAAATAGCCTGTCATTCGCAGCCCCTGCAGGTGCGGTAAAAATGGTCGGGCTGGTGAGATTCGAACTCACGACCTCTTGCACCCCATGCAAGCGCGCTACCAGGCTACGCTACAGCCCGATGATTCATCGGAAGGGTGAAGAAGCCCCATGCCCCACCGTGAGGCAAGTCATTTCTCGGTTCATTTCCTGGTGTAGCCCGCGCCGCCGAAGAGGCCGCCAACTAAACCCCAACCCAAGGCATCCACCAAACTCACCCATCCTCGATCCCGCACTTTTCTTGCCGGGGTGGGTCAATTTTAAGTGCTCGTTAGTGCGGCAAAATTATCTGCTCGCTGACAGTAGGGTGAACGTGAGCTTCTGGCGGCTAACGGGTGATCTTCAGATGGAAGAATATCCGGGG
>JANXWT010000097.1 GCA_025351035.1 Opitutia bacterium
GCCTCGTCCCAGAGCTGACGCGTCATGTCGCGGTAGTAGCCCCACGACTTGCCCTTCGTCTCGACGAGGATACTGGCCATCATCTCGGGCACGTCGATTTCGCGCATGCGCTTGTAGTAAAGCATGAGCATCTTCGGGCCGGCCGCGAATTTCGCATCGTGGACAAACGTGTCGGCCGCCACGCCCATGTTGTAGCAGTCAAAGAATCTTTCATCCCGCCGCGGCCGCGGGTCATAGCGATGCGGCTGCAGCGAAAAAAGCCGCGATGGCGTTCCGGTGGCGGCCGGCGCGGAGCCGTCGAGATCGCCGGCCTGGGCCAGCAGCGTGGTCAATGTCCCGACCCACGCCTCCAGTTCCCGGTGGCGCTCAGGGGGAACGAGCCGCTCGAGGCACCGGGCGCCAAATGCCGCCATTTCATCCAGCTCGATCAGCGCAAAGCGGCAGATCCGGTGACTGGGATGGTCCACGAGCTTGTTGGTGGCGGCGAGATAGCGCCGCAGCGCGTCGCGCAGCTGCGGGATCGCGTGCCCGTAAACGCCAAGCAGCAGGCTCTCCGTGTCGGGTGCGGACAGGATCTCGTCAAAGAAAACGTCGAGCGCCGCATCCGGGCAGGTGTCGAGCCCCAGCGGCGGCTCGCGCATCTCCCCCACCCGGTTCCGCCACGCGGTGGCGTGTTCCGCGCAGTAGTGCGCGTGCAGGCTGAAGCCCATTTTCAACTCGTAGACGGGCTCGGATGTGATGCAGTCGGTGAAAATTCCCCGCAGACGATTAAAGGCCCAGTGGTGCCGCTTCAGGCGCGCCACGGCGGCGTCTACCGCGAGGCCGGGCGCCATGGCTTCGGCGAAAGTGGCGACGCCGGCCAGCGGCGGCAGGTCACGGTAGGCACGATAGGATTGCGGATCCATAACAAGAAAAGCGACCGGAACGGTGATCAAACCGGGGCGAGGCCCGGTTTTTTCTTTGGGGTGAGGATGGTCAGGCCCACCAGGGACTCCTCGGGTGGCGGCGGGAAGAAAAAGCTCGCCGCATAGCCAACCACGATGGAGATGAGGATCGAGCACGCGAGATAAAGGAACGGATGGACCAAGTGCATCCACCAGACCGCAAACGTGACGGCGAAACTGACAATCATGCCGATCAGGACGCCCTGCCAGTTGGCCCGCCGAGTGAACATGCCCAAGGTGTAGGCGCCGCCGAAGGCACCGCCAAAGAGCCCGACCAGCTCGATCGAAGTGTCCAGGAATGAATTGATGCTGAAGCGGGAGAGCAAGATCGCCAGGCTGATGCCGATTAACCCGGCGATCACCGTGACCCACTCCGCCAGCCGGATGCTGAACGCCTGGTCCGGCTTCTTCGCGATTTTCTCGTAGAAATCCACGGAAACCATCGTGGAGACACTGTTCAGGATGCTGGAGCTCGTCGCCATGGCGGCAGAAAACAGCCCGGCAATCATCAAGCCGGTGACCCCCGGCGGCAACTCCGCCGCGATGAACAGCGGAAACGTCGCGTCGATCGGCAGCATCGGGTTCATCCTTTCCGGGTGGCTGTGGTAAAATACATAAAGCCCCGTGCCAATGAGGTAGAACAAGGCACTCGCCGGGATGACCATCACCGCAAACACCCAGACCGACCGGCTCGCTTCCTTCTCGGACTTGGTCGTGAACACGCGCTGCATCAGGATCTGGTCCTTGGGAAAGGTCAGGACCGTCTCGAGCAGGGTCAGGAAGATGAAGCACCAGACGGTCGCCTTGGTCAGGTCGAAGCTCCAGTCGAGCATCTTCAATTTGTCGTCCGCTGTCGCCGTGGTCACGAATTCGGTCAGGCCGCCATCCAGCCGGGAGACGATGAATCCCACCGCGAAGATCAATCCGCCCACCTTGACAATCACCTGCGCCAGGTCCGTCCAGATCACCGCCCGCATGCCGCCGAGCGCGGTGTAGGCGATTGTGACCAGCCCCATGATTAGGATGCTCCAAATCACGTTCAGCCCGGTGATGGTCGCGATGGCAAGCGACGGCAGGAACAGGATCACACTCAGCCGGCCGCTCAGGTGCATCGTAATGCAGAACGCGCTGGCCGCGAGGCGCACCGACTTGTGAAACCGCTGGTCGAGATAAGTGAAAACGGACATGAGCTCTAGGCGCCGCAGCAAGGGCACGATCCAGACCGCCACGAACATCAGACCCAGCGCCCCGAAGATATTGCCCAGCAGGTAGGTCCAGTTCGTGGCGAACGCCTTTGCGGTGGTCGCGATGTAGCCGATGGAACTTGAATTGGTGGCGTAGAGACTGATGCCCGCAGCCCAGAAGGGAATCGTGCGGCTGCCCACGAAGAAACTCGCGGTCGATTGTTTCTTTTCCCGGCGAAAACAGTAGACGCCGATGCCGGCGATGAGCGCCAGATAGAGGACGATCATGAGCCAGTCGAGCGGCCGGAGCAGCAGCGTGGTCGGCATCAGCTCGACCAGGCGCAGCGTCAGGTCCGGCCCGCCGGCCGACCCGAGCAGCAGGCCGTTCCCACACACCGCCGCCGGCTGGTCGCCCGCGGCTTCGATCCGGCCGAGCTCGGCCCACACCCGCGTGAGGGCGTAGAAGGTCACGACCCGCCGCCCCGACGGATCCTCGACGAGGAAAAGCATGTGCGCCTGGCCGGTGGCGCGGGCCGCACCGGGCACGAGCCGGCCCGGCAGGCGCGTGACCTCCACCCAGGGCTGCCCGGATGTCCAGCGCTGGAGTCGCTGCCCGCTGCCTTCCGCGGGAGTTACGACCGCATAGACCGCCTCCTGCTGGGCCACGATGGCCTCGACCACGCCGCCGGGTTCACAGCCCGGTTGAGCGCTCCAGGCGGGGCTCTTCCCATTCAGGTCATAGGAAAACAATTGGGCGTGGCCCGCGGCATCCACGCCATGGACATGAATTTTCTCTCCCTTGACCGCCCCGTGAGCTGAATTGATTGCCACCGGCAGCGGGGGCAACGGTCGCGCCGTCAGTTGTTCGCCCGCGAACGAGAGCTGCTGGACCAGTCGCGCCGGTTCCCCGGGTTTGTTCGTCAGCAGGGCAAACGCCTTCTGCCCGTCACCGAAAACACCCGCGAGCCGGCCGTTGTGGTGCCAGGCGATCTCGCGCCATTCGGCGGGCGCGGCCTGCATCCACGCCCTGCCTTCCGTGACCACCAGCGGGTGACCCTCGATGACCAGCAACCGTCCGGCGGCCCCGGCCGGAACCTTCCCTTGGTCGGTCGTGCGCACCGGCACGAGGGGCACCGCCTGCAGCGGCGCGTATGCACCGATCAAAATAAAACCCAAAGCGAAGCTCGGCTTTAGAAATTTCATGAATGGCTGCGAGGTGACTGAAAACCGAATCAAGATCGGTGGAGGCTCAGCGAACACCGATTGGCGTAAAAAATGAGCCAACGACAAACGCAAACTAGAAAGCTCCAGCAGTTCCACAAGCGAACCACTGGAGCGCCTAGAACACAACCCTTAGAATTTGATCGAATGGTTGAACGAGAGCGATTTTTAACTTCTATCGCCAAGGGACTTGCCGACGCGGAAGCTGATCGAGTGATGGATACCAAGAAACTGAAAAGTCGTCTAGGTAAATGAAAGTTCTC
>JANXWT010000360.1 GCA_025351035.1 Opitutia bacterium
CGCCAAGCCCACGCCATCATCCGCGGTCTGCGCGCATTGTCGGACTTCGAATTCGAGTTCAACCTTGCGCTGATGAACCGTCACCTCGAGCCCAACGTGGAAACAATTTTCGTGATGCCCGCCGAAGCGTTCAGCTACACCAGTTCCACGCTCGTCAAGCAGGTCGCCAAGCTCGGCGGCGACATCGGCAAATTCGTCCCGGAGAACGTCGCGAGTGCACTCAAGGCCGCATACGGCACAACCCGCCGCTAGGCGGTGCCATTGGTCGCAGCGAAGTTGCCGCGCGTTCAGCTCTCCGGTGAATTCGCTCCGGTCAAATTATCAACACCCCACTCCATGAGCCTTGCCCACTTCCACTCACTCCTGCTGGTCGCCACCGCCGCGGTCCTGTGCCCGACGGCGCATGCGCAAGCCGCTCCCGGCTATTACCGCTTCCCAGCCATCCACGGCGACACCGTGGTGTTCACCGCCGAAGGCGATCTTTGGCGCGTCGGGGCCGGCGGCGGTCTCGCGCAGCGGCTCACAACCCATGCCGGCCTCGAGACACTCGCCGCGATTTCCCCCAACGGAAAATCACTCGCCTTCTCCGCGCAATACGAGGGCCCGACGGAAGTCTATGTGATGCCGCTCAGCGGCGGCTTGCCTGTGCGCCTCACCTATGAGGGCGAAAATGCCCAGATGCGCGGCTGGACGCCCGACGGCAAGGTGCTCTACGCCACGCGGCATTTCGCCACCTTGCCTGACAACCAACTGGTCGCACTCGACCCCGCGACGCGGCAGCGCACTTTTGTCCCGCTCGCGCAGGCGGACGAAGGTGTTTACGATGACACCGGGCGGACGCTTTTCTTTACGCGCTACAATTTCCAAGGCAGTCACGCCAAGCGTTACGCCGGCGGCACCGCGCAAAATCTTTGGCGCTTCACTGCGGGTGACAAGGAAGCGATGCAGCTCAACCCCGACTATCCCGGCACCAGCCACTGGCCGATGTGGTGGCGGGGCCGCGTGTATTTCGCCAGCGAGCGCGACGGCACCAGCAATCTGTGGTCCGCGAAGCCCGACGGTTCCGACTTGAAGCAGCATACGAAGCACGCCGACTTTGGCATCAAACGCCCGATGCAACAGGGCGGCCGCATCGTCTATCAGAACGGCGCGGATATTTTTCTCTACGACATCGCCGCCGCCAAGACTGCGCCAATCGCCATCACCCTCGCATCCGACTTCGACCAGTTGCGGGAGACTTGGATAAACAAACCCTCGGATTTCCTCAGCGGATTCAATCTCTCGCCCGACGGTGACCGGCTCACCCTCACGGTGCGCGGGCAGGTCTTCGTCGCACCCGCGGCACAGGGCCGGCTCGCCGAGATCACGCGCCAGAGCGGCGTGCGCTATCGTTCAGCGGCCTTCATGCCCGATGGCAAGTCGCTACTCGTGCTCTCGGATGAGTCCGGCGAAGTCGAATTCTGGCGTGTCCCGGCAAACGGCGTTGGCACAAGCGAGCAATTGACCAAGGGCGGCCAGGTTCTCCGCATGTTCAGCCTCGTGTCGCCCGACGGCAAATGGATCGCCTACACCGAGCACAGTCAGGATTTGTTGCTCCTGAATTTGGAGACCAAGGAGACCCGCAAGGTTGCGCACTCGAACGCCGGAGAGTTTGACGGCCCGACAATCAGCTGGTCGCACGACAGCAAGTGGCTCGCTTACGCCATCTCCGGCGAAACCGGCAACAGCCGCATCGTGCTTTACAGCCTCGACTCCGCCGTCTCCACGCCGGTCACCAGTGAGCGTGTCAACAGCGGCGATCCGGCCTTCAGTCCCGACGGCAAGTGGCTTTATTTTCTCTCGGACCGCTCGTTCATCTCGAGTGTCGGCGCGCCGTGGGGCCCGCGTCAGCCGGAGCCCTTCCTCGACAAACCCACCAAGATCTACCAGCTCGCTCTCGGGTTCGAAAAACGTTCGCCCTTCCAAGCCAGTGACGAGCTGACCGAGTCCGAGAAGAAGGCCGACAAGACAGCGGCCAAGGAGAAAAAGAAACCTGACGCGGAGAAAGATGACTCCAGCGACACCAAGAAGACAGCGGCCGACACCGAGGCAAAAACCAAGGATCCCGCGCCGACAGTCGTGGTCCTCGAAGGAATTCAAGAACGGTTGTGGGAAGTGCCCGTGCCGGCCGGCAACTACGACCAGCTTCGCGTGGCTGACAAGACTCTCTTCGTCACCGACCGCGATGCCGGTCCGGCCACCGGTGAGCCGCGCCTCCGCCTCCTCGGGGTCGAGATCAAGAACAAGGACGTCGAGACGACCACGATTCTCTCCGGCATCACGGCCTACCGTCTCTCCGCCGACAGCAAGAAACTCGCCGTGCAACAGAAGGAGGATTTCATCATCATCGACGCTGCGGCCAAGGCCGCGGGCGACACCGCCAAAGCCAAGGTGAATCTCACGGCCTTGAAATTCGCCTATTCGCCGCGAGAGAGCTGGCGGCAGATGTTCACCGACGCGTGGCGGCTGCACCGCGACTATTATTACGACAAGAACATGCACGGCGTGGACTGGCCGGCCAACCTCGCGAAGCACCTGCCGCTCGTTGAGCGCCTCACCGACCGTTCGGAATTGAACGATCTCATTAACTACCTTGTCAGCGAACTTTCCTCGCTGCACACCGACGCGCGCGGAGGCGATTTTCGCAAGGC
>JANXWT010000370.1 GCA_025351035.1 Opitutia bacterium
GGCGATGGGCGGCAGCTTCGACCGCGAGCCCACACCCGCAGAGATGGCGAAGATGAAAGCGCTCGTCGACCAGGCGATGCGCGACGGCGCCGTCGGTCTGTCCACCGGCTTGATCTATCTGCCCGGAACTTTTTCCAAGACCGACGAGATCGTTGAACTTGCCCGCGTGGTGACGCCCTACGACGGCATCTACGCCAGCCACATGCGGCACGAGGACACGCGGATCTACACTGCGCTGGATGAAGTCTTCCGCGTGGCGCGCGAGGCGCATCTGCGCGCGGAGGTTTCCCACATCAAGCTTGGCGGCGAGAAGGCCTGGGGGCAGGCGGACAAGGTGCTCGCCTACATCGAGGCGGCGCGGGCGGGCGGCCTTGACATCACGCAGGACCAGTATGCCTACACGGCCTCGAGCACGACGATGCGCCAGTTGATTCCCGACGATGCATTTGCCGGAGGTCACGAGCATTTTCTCGCGGTCCTCGCCGACCCGGTGCAGAAGGCCGATCTCGTGGCGCGGATGAAAAAGAACATCTTGGGCCGCGGCCGGCAGGACTACGCTTTTGCAGTGGTGGCCTCGTTTCGACACGACACCTCGATCAACGGTCTGAACATCCTTGAGGCGGCAATAAAGCTGCGTGGCTCGGACTCGCTCGATGCGCAGATCGAGGTGATTCTCGACATTGAGAAAAACGGCAGCGCGGCCGGCGTGTTTCACGGGATGAGCGAGGCGGATTTGCAAAAATTCATGCAGCATCCGCAGACGATGATCGCGAGCGACAGCGGTCTGCGGGAATTCGGCAAGGATGTGCCGCACCCGCGCGGCTACGGCAACAACGCCCGCGTGCTGGGCCGCTATGTGCGCGAGCTGCACGTGCTCCCGCTCGAGGAAGCCATCCGCAAAATGACGAGCTTGCCGGCGGCGACGTTCCGTTTCGCGCAGCGCGGCGAGCTGCGCGCGGGTTACTGGGCCGACATTGTTGTCTTCGACCCGGAAAAAATCGGCGATCCGGCTACCTACCGCGACCCGCATCACTACGCCGTGGGCATTCCCCACGTGCTGGTAAACGGCGTTCCGGTCATCCGCAACGGCGAGCACACCGGGGCGAAACCGGGCGTGGGCGTTCGCGCCACGGGCGACTTGGCCGCGCAGTTGGAGCGTTTCGTCACGCAGCCGCGTTTCGGCGGTGCCATCTGGGGCGTCAAAGTGGTCTCGCTCGACTCGGGCCGGACGCTGTTCGAGCACCACGCGGACCGGTTGATGAGTCCCGCGTCGAACTGCAAACTCTACACCGGCGCCCTCGCGCTCGACCAACTCGGCGGCGACTACCGCATCCGCACGCCGCTGCTCGCGACCGCCAAGCCGGAGGCAAACGGAGAACTGCGCGGTGACCTAATCGTGAGCGGCCGCGGCGACCCGAGCTGGGGCGCGCGCGAAAGGAAGCCGGAGTTCTGGTCCGTGTTCACGCCGTTCATCGAGACTCTGCGCCGCGCGGGCGTGAAGCGGATCACCGGCGACGTCATCGCCGACGCCACGTGGCTGCGCTCCCCGCCCGCCGGCGAAAGCTGGACCGTGGACGACATGAGCTACGACTACGGTGCCGAGATTTCGGGCCTCAGTTTTCTCGACAACTATGTTGAGATCCGCGTCACCCCGGGCGCGAAGGCGCTCGCCGCCCCGCTCATCGAGGCAGTCGAACCGTTCTCTGGACTCACCTTCGTCAATCATGCGGAGACTGTGCCCGATTCCACCGTGGGCAAAACTGTCGATGCCCGTCTCATCCCGGGCACGCGCTCGGTGGAGATTACGGGCCGGGTTTGGGTCGGCACGAAAACCCAAGTCACCGAAGCTCCCGTGCCGCGACCGGCGCAGTGGTTCGCGGACAGCCTGAAAGCCGCCCTCGAACGCGCCGGCATCGCGGTCGACGGTCGGGCGCGGTGCCTCATCTGGCCGGAGTCGCTGGCGCGCGCCGAGGTTTCACTTGGCATGATCGAGTCGCCGCCGCTGCGCGAACTGGTCGCCGGTTTCATGAAACCGTCGCAGAACCTCGAGACCGATCTGGTGTTCGCGCACCTCGGCGAACTCCGCCGCACGGAAAAGAGCGCCCCGCTTCGGCGCAGCGATGAGCTGGCCGTGACCGCGCTCGGCGAATTTCTCGCACGCATCGGCACGCCGGCTGGCGCGGTGCAGCTCGACGAAGGCTCGGGACTCTCGCGCAACAATCTCACGACGGCGGCAGCGACGGTGAATTTGCTCGCGCACATGGCGCGGCACCGCGAGGCCGCGGCGTTCATCGCGTCACTCCCGGTCGCCGGCGTCGATGGCTCGCTGAAGAAACGCCTGCGCGGCACAGTGGCCGCGGACAATGTGCGCGCCAAGACGGGCACGCTGCACTGGGCCAACACACTCTCCGGCTACGTCGCCACCGCTGCGGGCGAAAAGCTCGCGTTCAGTCTCATGCTCAATCGCTACGTCGCTCCGACGGGTCGCAAGGAAACCGACGAGCTCGATGAACTTGCCGTGCTGCTCGCCCGCCATGATCACCGCTAATCATTTCCGGCGCGCGCTGGGCGTCGGCGCGGGCCTGTTGCTCTGCGCTCGGCTGGCGCTGGCGAGCGAGCCACTGGTGTTCGGTTCGATCGAAACGAAAACACCCGCGGGACCGGTGCACGGTTGGTGGGCGAAAATCCATCTCGACCAGCCGGGCGTGCGGCTCGATGCCACCGCGCCGCTTGCCGCGCGAGATAACTTGCCGCCGGGCACCGAGGCGAAGCTGCTGCCGGTCAACGAGTGGGCCGAGGCCAACGGCACGACACTCGCGGTCAACGCGGGTTTCTTCTCCATGCTCACGGATCCCAAGCCGGCTTCGGCGGAGTATACCCCGAATTACACGACCGGCGCCCCCTCCGACACCCGCGGTCTCAGCCTGAGCAGTCACGGGCTGGTTTCACCGCCGCGCGTCGTCACCGAGCGCGGCGACCCGGCTCTGCTGATCTACGGCGACGGACATGCACGCGCGACCTATGCGCGCGCGAATGATCTTGCCGGTGTCACGTGCGCCGTGGCCGGTATCGGCGCGACCGAAGACGGCAAACAGCCCGGCACTCTGCTGGTCGAGGCGGGCAGGAACACCGGGGCGACGGCGCGCGTCGCTCCAAACTTCCGGCACCCGCGCACGGCCGCGGGCGTCACGGCGGATGGGCACACCTTGATTCTCCTCACGGTCGACGGGCGGCAACCCGGCTACAGCGTCGGCGTGACATTGCCGGAACTTGCCGACCTGATGCTCGAACTCGGCGCGCACGAAGCACTCAACCTCGACGGCGGTGGGTCCACGTCGTTTTATCTGCGGCGCCCGGACGGCTCCGTCGTCGCCAACCAGCCCAGTGCCGGCAAGTGGCGTCCCGTCGCTAATCACCTCGGCCTCTGGATCAGCGAGCCCGCGTCCACAACTCCTCCTGCCAAATGAAACCGGGCGAACGACTCGTCTCCCTCGATGCGTTTCGCGGCGCCACCATTGCTGCGATGTTGCTCGTGAACAATCCCGGATCGTGGAGCGATATTTATCCGCCGTTGGAGCACGCGCCGTGGCACGGGTGGACGTTCACCGACATGATTTTTCCCGCCTTCCTTTGGATCGTCGGGGTTGCGATGACCCTAGCGTTCGCGCGGCGGGTGGAGGGCGGGGCGGATCGGGGCGCGCTTTTTCGGCATGTGACGATGCGCGCGGCGATTATTTTCGCGCTCGGGTTGTTCCTCGCGGCGTTTCCGTTCGGGTTGCTCCCGGCGCACCATTTTTCGCTCGCGACCGTGCGGATTCCCGGCGTGTTGCAGCGCATCGCGGTGTGCTATCTTGCGGCCAGCGCAATATTCCTGCGCACCAGTTGGCGCGGGCAGTTGGGCTGGGTGCTCGGACTGCTCGCGGGTTATTGGGCCCTGCTGAAAATGGTGCCGGTGCCCGGTTACGGTCCGGGGATTTTGGAGCCGACGGGCAACCTCGCGTGGTGGATCGATTCGCATGTGCTGGCCGGCCACACATGGAGCGGCGCGCCGGCCCCGGGGTTCGACCCCGAGGGGATTCTTTCCACGCTGCCGGCCATTGCGTCCACGTTGCTTGGCGCGCTCGCGGGTCACCTCTTGCGGCGGCCCGAGGCCGGTTCGGCCAAGGCCGCGCGGCTTGGCACGCTGGGCCTTGGGTTGCTGCTCGTGGGCTTCGTCCTGTCCCGTTGGCTGCCAATCAACAAAAATCTTTGGACCAGTTCCTACGCGGTCTTCATGGCGGGCTGGGCGACGGTGTTCTGCGCGGGCTTCTACTGGCTGATCGATGTGCGCGGCTGGCGGCGGTGGGCTGTGCCGCTGGAGATTTACGGCCTGAACGCGATCGTGATGTTCGTGCTCGCCGGACTCGTCGGCCGGTTGCTCGTGTTGATCAAGTGGTCCGATGCGCACGGCCCGGCGGTGACGCTCAAGGGTTGGATTTATCAGGGGCTGTTCGTTCCGCTGGCGAGCCCGGTGAACGCGTCGTTGCTATTCGCCCTCGCATTCGTCATCGCGCATTTCGTCATCGCGTGGGCGATGTGGAGGCGGAAGTGGTTCGTGAAAATTTGATGCCGCACCGGACTCAGAACGCCGACGAAGCCGCGAACTCCGCCGGGGCGTAACGCTTGAAGGCTTCGATGGCTTCGTATTCGGCGAGGCCGAGGCCGTTGTAGGCTTGGGCGAGGCGGCGGCTGCGGTCCTCGGTGCGCTGCCAGAATTCGCGGCGGTCCTCGCCGAGGAAGAGCGCCTGATCCTTCTGCGTCTCATGGCGGAAAATTGCGCGACGGCGGCGGAGCACTTCTTGCGGGCTGAGCGGCACGGCCAGATCGATCTCGTCGAGCGGCCACTCGGCCCACGCTCCGCGGTAGAGCCACAACTCGGCCTCGGTCAGCCAAGGTGCGCGCGCCTCGGTGGCCAGCGCGAGGGCATCGCGAAGCACATGCAGGCAGAGGCGGTGGGTGCCGTGCGGGTCGTCGAGATCGCCAGCCGCGTAGATCAGGTGTGGTTGAAATTTTTCGAGCAGGGCCGAAAGGGCGGCCACATCGGCGCGGCCGTAGCGGCGGCTGCGCGGCTCGGCTTCGTAGAAGGGGAGGTCGAGGAAATGGAGCTGGTGTTCGGCGACGCCGCAGACGCGGGCGGCGGCGATTGCTTCGTGACGGCGGATGAGCCCCTTCCAGCGGAGCAACTCCGGCGAAGTGGGCGGCGCGGTGTCGCCACTCAGGCCGGCACAGAAGGCGTCGAGCCGGCCGGATTCCGCCGGATTGGCCAAGCCGCTGTCCCGCACGAAGGCGAAGAGTCGCCACGCCGCTTCGTTGGAGACCGCGCCGGCGCCTGAGACTTCGTAGGCGATGTGCACGGCGTGGCCTTGGTCCACCAACCGGCAGAGCGTGCCGCCCATGGAAATCACGTCGTCATCGGGGTGCGGCGAAAGCACGAGCACACGCTTCGGATAAACGGCGGCGGACGGCGCGTGCAGCGGGCGCACCGGAGCATCGCCGGGCTTCGCGCGCGCCGGGTCGCGCCCGCCGGGCCAGCCCGTGATGGTGTGCTGCATTTGATAAAACCCGATGAGGTTCGCCTCATAGGCGGAACCGTGGGCGCGGGTGAGATCCTGCAGGCCCGCCTCGTTGTAGTCGTCGTCGGTTAGTTTAAGGATGGGTTTCTGTTTGAGCTGGGAAAGCCAGAGGATCGCGCGGCGGGTCATGCGCTCGTTCCACGCGAGACCCTGGTCAGCCAGCGAGCCGATGAGCCAAGGCGTGCGATGGCGGGTGAGCGAGCCGGCGGCGGCGGCATCGAGCACGAAAAGGGCATTGGCGTGCTCCTGCAGGAAGGACGCGGTGACCTGCGAATTGACTTCGCCCTCGATCGCCTGCCGCACGATGTCGGCCTTGTGCTGGCCCCACGCCATGAGGATCACGCGGCGCGCATTCAGAATGGAGCGCACGCCCATCGTCAGTGCATGCCGCGGGGTGGCGGCATCGCCGCCAAAATCCCCGGCCGCGTCCCGGCGCGTCAGCGGATCGAGCGTCACGAGGCGCGTGAGCGAGTGGCGCGGGCTGCCCGGCTCATTGAAACCGATGTGGCCGGTGCGGCCGATGCCGAGACTCTGCAGATCGATGCCGCCGGCCGCCCGGATGGCCTCCTCGTAAGCGGCGCAATGCGCGTCCACCTCGTGTTTGGGCACCGTGCCTGAGGGCAGATGGGTGCGCGCCGGATGAAGGTCCACGTGGTCGAAGAGATGCGTGCGCATGAAACGCCGGTAGCTCTGCGGCTGGTCCGGCGACAGCGGGTAATACTCATCGAGGTTGAACGTCGTGACATTGGCGAAGCTCAAGCTCTCCTCGCGGTGGAGGCGCACCAGTTCCGCGTAGACGCTGACGGGCGTGGAGCCGGTGGCGAGGCCCAGCACGCATGCGCGGCCTTCGCGCGCCCGGGCGCGAATGAGCGCGGCCATCTCGCCGGCCACGGAGCGCGCCGCCTCCAGGCTCCCGGGAAAGACCGCCAGCGGACCGTGCTCGTGGTGATTTCGCTCGAGGAGGGGGAAATTACTCATGGGGGCGGGTGGACGCGGCGGGCAAGGTTTCACCACACTATAGGGTTGGCTCCGGGCAGAACCAATAGCAGAAATGACGATGTTTTTGACATAAATGCCAACCCCCGCCACTCCCCGTCTCAAGGAACTCGTTTCCCGACTGCCGCAACCCCAGCATCAACTGGTCGGCCGTTCCGTCACCAAGCTTGCGCTGCCCGACAACGTCGTCTGCTTTCAGCGCCGCACGGCGGACGAGCTCAACCGCCCGCGACGGGGTCGCGCCCTGCACCACCGCTTTGTGATGATCTGCGCGCTCCGCACGGCCGCGACCGTCTGCGTCGACGACCGGACGATCCGGCTGCGGGCCGGGCAAGGTCTTCTCGTCTTCCCGTTTCAGTTTCACCATTACGACGAGCCGGCGGGCGAGACGATTTCCTGGCTTTTTGTCACCTTTGAATTCTCGGAGGCCGAGGAGCTGTCCGCCTTGCGCTACCAACCCTTCGAGCTGACGCCGCCGTTGCGTTCGCTTGCGGCCGAGCTGGTCGAGGCCTACGAGACGGAACGCACGGCCGCGGACCTGCCGGTGCTGCTGCTGGCGGTTTTTCTGGCCCGCCTGCGGCGGATCAAATTTGCAGTGCCGGCGGTTTCGAGCACCGCCACGCTGCAGTCCGGCCTGATGCTGCGGGTGAATCAATTGGCGCAGCGGAGCACCAAGCCACCCGGCATCAGGGATATTGCCCGCGCCCTCGGCATCAGCCTCAGCCATCTGCGGGCACGCTTCCGCGCCTCTTGCGGTGTGAGCATCGGGCGGCATCTGCGGCATCTGCGCCTCGAACAGGCGTGCGGGCATCTGCGGCTCGGCCCGCAGCGGGTTTCCGAAATCGCCGAGCTTTGCGGCTTCACCTCGATCTACAGTTTCAGCCGCGCCTTCCGCGTGGCCTACGGGGTTTCGCCCCTCGCATACCGCCACAGCGGCCGGGCCGCGCCGGGCGTCCGCCGGCCCCGCCGCCGCGGCTGAGGGTTTGCTGGTTGGCCCCGCCTCGCGGGTGTTTTCGCGGTAGGCAATAATGACGAATTATTTGACATTTCTGCCATCGCCCCCAGGCGCTTCACTCTAAACCGGGCATAGTCGCCCGGAGCGGCGTGGAAATTCTGCTTGGACGCCACCGCCGGTTGGATTAAAGGAACGCCCTATATTTGGCAGACAGGCCCCGAACTTCCGCCATTGCACCACCCGGCTTCTTGCGTTCCCCTCCCGCAAGGACACAACCTCACCTACCTACAATACCTACCCGTATGAACGCACGTTACCTGTGGAATCGATCGACCTGGCTGGCGGTTTTTACCGTCGCCAGTATTACTGCCACCGCCCTGGCGCAAACCGCCCCCGCTTCGAATGACGAGAAGGAAGAAAAGACCATCAAGCTGGAGAAATACGTGGTCACCGGCTCGATGATTAAACGCATCGCCGGCGAAGGCGCGCTGCCGGTGCAGACGATCACACGTCAGGAACTCGAACAGCAGGGCATCGCGAGTGCTGAGCAAATGATCATGAACCTCAACATCAACGGCAACGGCCTCGACAACCTCGCGTCCAACGCCGACGTCGTCGGGGGCGCCCAGCGTGGCAACAACGGCGCCACCTCAGCCAACCTGCGCGGGCAGGGAAATGGCTCCACGCTGGTTTTGTTCAATGGCCGGCGCATCGCGGCCCACGGGCTGAACGGCGGCACGGTCGATCTCAATCAGATCCCCTTTGCCGCTATTGAGCGGGTCGAAATTCTCAAGGACGGCGCCTCCTCCACCTACGGCACCGACGCCATCGGTGGCGTCATCAATTTCATTACCCGCGAAAACTTTACCGGCTTGATTGCCAATGCTGCGTCTGACGTCACCTATGATGGCGGCGGCAACATCAACCGCTACTCGCTGACCGGTGGTTGGGGTGATCTCGAACGCGACAAATTCAATATTTTCGCCACGGCCTCCATCTCCGACCACAAGGTCCTCCGCGGCAACCAGCGCGACTTCGTCAACACCTTCCAGTCCAATCGCGGCCTCTCTGTCGATACGCGCGGCACGCCCATCGCCACGATTTTCCCGATCAGTTCGCTCTACAATGCGCTCAGTCGCGACAACATCAACAACACCGGTCGCAGCACGGGCCCGCTTGATCCCGCCAACCCGGTAGCCACCGCGATGAGCGCTGGCATTAACATCCTCAACCTGCCCGGTGGCCCGGGTTTTCCCGCCGGGTCGGACATGCAGCCCTACGACTACGTGCTCTGGGCTAATCCGGGCGCCAAGTATGCCGCCGCATGGGACACCGGCCGCGCCGCTGTGATTCAGCAGCCTGTGAAGAACACCAATTTTATCACTCGCGGAACCTTCAAACTCGGTGAGCACAAATTAATCTTCGAAGCCATCCGCGGGCAGTCTGAATCCACCAAGAGTTTTTCGGCGAACCAGATCACCAGCAGCAATACGACCACCAGCCCATTCTACAAACTTGCCTACCCGAGCACCGGCACGGAATACAATCGGGTGTTCAACGCACTCGTCGCCTACTTCCCCTCTATCGCCCCTAATCGCGGCCTTCCTCTCCCTATGCGCTGGCGCGCCACGCCCGTCGGTAACCGCGAGATTTCCACCCGCACCGATACCAGCCGTTACCTCGTCGGCCTCGAAGGCCCGCTGCCCTTCTTTTCCGAATGGGAATACCGCCTCGGTGCCGCCCAAGCGGAGAGCAAGGGCAAGTCGAAGCTCAATCACGGCTACTTCTACGGCTTCCCCTTCGCCGCCCTTATCAACACCGGCGTGCTCAATCCGTTCTCACTGACCCAGACCCCCGAGGCGCTCGCCGCCCTCGACGGCGTGCGCGCCGACGGTGCCGTGCTCTACGGCGGCAGGACCCGCACCACGACCATTGACTTCACCACCTCCGGGCCCCTCTGGAAACTCCCCGCCGGCACTCTCATGGGTGCGATCGGCGCCGACCAACGCACCGAGAAATACTACTTCGTTGGCGACCCACGCTCCGATACCAGCTCCGTCACTAATTTTATTTTCAACGCTCCTTTCGACAACGCATTTGCCACGAGCGGCACCCTGAAGCGCAAAGTCACCGCCTTCTACGCCGAACTCGATGTGCCCGTGCTCAAGGGTCTTGATGCGAACATCTCTGCCCGCACCGACAACTACACCGGCTTCGGCCGCACCAACAACCCAAAATACACCGTGCGCTGGGCCCCGAGCGACAAGTTCCTCCTCCGCGGCTCCTACAGCACCGGCTTCCGTGTGCCTGACTTCCGCCAGATCTTCAACCCTGTCGTCGAGTCAGCCTATCCGGGTCGCGATATCGCCGACCCCAAGAGCGGCTCTATAGTCGTCACGCCCACTAATCCCCCCATCCAACCCAACCTCCTCCTTGGCGGCAAACTCGACCTCCAGCCCGAGGAAGCCAAGCTCAAGACTGCCGGCTTCGTGGTTCAGCCGAACAAGCATGTCAGCCTCGGCGTCGACTGGTGGGAAGTAAACAAAATCGGCACGATCCAGAACCTCGACATCCTCACGCTTGCGCGGAACTACAATCTGTTCGCCGACCGGTTTATTCGCGACGCAGCCGGCACCGTTGTGCAGGTAGACACCCGGCCGATCAACGCCGGTGAGACTGTCACCCGGGGCATCGAATACAGCCTCCGCGGCAACATGGATGCCTTCGGCGGCAAACTTACCGGCTCCTTTGACCTCTCGCAACTCCTGACCAAGAAATCCAAACTCTTGGCCAGCGTGCCGTTCGGCCCGAGCGAAATCGGCCAATTTACACGGGCAAGCGATCTCGGTCTCAAATACAAATACACGACCTCCGTCGGTTACCGCCGCGGCCATTGGTCCGGTCTGTTCATGAATGTGTATCGTTCAGGCTATCTGGACTCCGGAGCCCCTCCGGCCGCCGCCAGCGCTCCACTGTGGAACCCGAAAGTCAGTGATTACTCCATCTATAACCTCAGCGTAACCTACACGGGATTCAAGAACACGAGGATCATCGCCGGCATCAAGAACCTCTTCAACACCGATCCACCATTCACCGCCTCGGCTTATGATTCCGGCGGTGGCTCCGGCAGTTCCTGGGAGCCCCGGGTGGCCGATCCTCGCGGCCGTTCATTCACGCTGTCGGTCGAGTATAAATTCCTCTGACCGCGAGGTAACAGCAATCTTTCAGGGGCGGTCCATCCGGATCGCCCCTTTTTTTCGCTCCACGCTACCCGTATGCCTCCTTTCCGTTTCCGCCTGTTGCTTCTCACCGCGATCTCGCTCGCGGGGTGGGTGGGCATGTTTGCGGCCGAGGCCAAACCCGAATCGTTGCTCGCCAAACCGCTCTATCAATTCACCGAGACCGAAGTCGGCATTTATCTCGCCGACCTTCAGGCGACGGAGCCCGATCTGCGGAAGCGCATCGTCCATCTCGCCCGCAAGAATCTCGGCCAGCCTTACGAACTCTATCTGCTCGGCGAAATGCCGTTCGAGACCTATGACCCGCAGCCGCTCTATTGCCTCGGCAAGAGCGACTGCCTCGTCTTCGCCGAGCACACCTACGCCATGGCGCTCAGCCGCGACTGGCCCGGCTTTATGCGCCTGCTCCAGCGCATCCGCTACCGCGACGGCCGCATCGGTGTCGCCACCCGCAACCATTTCACCGAGACCGACTGGAATCCTTCCAACCGCTGGCTCGTGCGCGACATCACCACTGAGATTGCCGGCGACCGCGTGTTGAAATTCACCGAGAAAATCGACCGCACGAAATTCCTGCTCGGCCGCTATGGTCTCAAGACCGCGATCCCCGTCGAGGATCACATCGAGACCTGCTTGCCCTACGTTGAGTTGGCGCGCGCCGCGCCGTTTTTGCGCGACGGCGACTGCATCGAAATTGTTCGTGGCATCGTGAAGCCCGGCGTCCCCGCCAGCGATACTTTCGGCGGCAGCGCGTGGATCGGCCACGTCGGCCTCGTGGCGCACGGCGCGGACGGCTCGCTGCACATCATCCACTCCTCCGACCCGGCGGTCCGCGAGGAAACCATCGGGCAATTCATCACCCGCGAGACCGCCCACAACGCCGAGCGCGACACTGCGGGCAAGCCGCGCCTGCTGGGCTTCAAGTTTCTCCGGCTGGAGGACGACCCGTGGACCAACCTCCGCCAGCTCGACGGCACCGACGCTCCGCGGGTGACCTTGCCAAACGGCAAAGCAGCGGGATTCTGATTCGGATTTACAGGAGGCCGCAGAGGTCGCAGAGAAATCAAACCGTGCATCCGCTTTACGCCAAAGCTGCCAAGCTGACCGAGTCCGTTATTGGTGCAACCATCGAAGTTCACCGCGACAAGGGTCCCGGCTTGATGGAGTCAATCTACGAGTGGTGCCTGCTGCGTGAACTGGAGTTGCGGAATCTCTCTGCGACCAACCAGAAATCGATTGTCATCACCTATAAGGGTTTCACCCGCGAAGAATCGTTGCGCTTCGATGTTCTGGTCGAAGACTGTCTGCTGGTTGAAGCGAAGTCCGTGGAACGCATGCTGCCGATTCACAAAGCCCAACTTCTCAGTTACATGAAACTCATGAACGTGCCGCTTGGTCTTTTGATCAATTTCCACGAGGCCAAGCTCACAGATGGAGTTTCCCGGCTCATTCTGCCGGGTGCCGGCTCCTGATCTCTGCGTCCTCTGCTATCTCCTGTAAATTGTCACCCATGCCCGTCCCACCCTCAATCGCCTCGCTTCCCTCCCGCACGCCGGAGCTTGGCGCCCTGCTCGAGCGCTGGGCCAGCATCAACTCCGGCTCGGGCCATGGCGCCGGCTTGGCGCGCATGTGCACCGTGCTGCGGTTCGACTTCTCCGCGGCTTTTCCCGCCGCCACGATCACAGAGATCGCGGCGGATGCGCCCGGTTATAATCCGGCCGGCGTGAAAGCCCTCAGCTTCCGCCAGCGGCCGGCTGCGCCGATTCAAGTGCTCCTTTGCGGCCACTACGACACTGTGTTCGAGGCCGACGATACTTTCCAGCACTGCCGCTGGCTCGACGCGCAAACACTCAACGGTCCCGGCACGGCCGACATGAAGGGTGGCCTCGTCACATTGCTCGCCGCCTTGCAGGCCTTCGAGCAAACGCCGCACGCCGCCAATGTCGGCTGGGAAGTGCTGCTCACGCCCGACGAGGAGACCGGTTCGCACGGCACGGTGCAGCTTTTCCGCCAGGCCGCCGGGTGGCATAATTTTGGATTCGTCTTCGAGCCGGCGCGCCCCTCGGGCGACATTATCCATTCGCGCAAAGGCACTGGCGTTTTCACCGCTACTTGCCACGGTCGCGCGGCCCACGCGGCGAAAGTCCCGAACGATGGCCGCAATGCCATCCTCGCCCTCGCCGAGTTTCTCATCGAGATCGCAAAAATTCCCGCCGAATTGCCCGACGTCATGATCAACGTCGGCAACATCCGTGGCGGCACGGCCGCCACGAATATCGTGCCGCACCTCGCCGTCGCCGAGATCGATGCGCGCATCACGCGCCTCGCCGACCGCGAACCCTTGCTCGCCCGCCTGCGTGAGTCGGCCGACAGGATCAATGCGCGCGCGGGCTTCCGTCTTGAGTTATCCGGCGGCTTCAACCGTCCGCCCAAGGAATGCCTGCCCGCCGAGGAGGCCGTGTTTGCCGAATGGCAGCGCGCCGCCCGCGATGTCGGCGTGGCGCCCTTCACGTGGGTCCACGGTGGCGGCGCTTCCGACGGCAATTTTCTCACCGAGGGCGGGCTGCCGAATCTCGACGGGCTCGGTCCCATCGGCGACCAACTGCACAGCGCCCGGGAATATTGCCGCGTCGAGACCATCGCCGCGCGTGCCCAGATCGTCGCGCTGTTTTTGCACCGGGTCGCGGCAGGCGAGATCCAACTGCCGCCCGTCGCTCATGCGCGTTGACTCAACCCGGCAGCCACAGTCCGCCCAGCACCGCGGGCCGCTGCGCGCCCGTGACATCGGGACAATTGCCGGGTTGTTCGTGCAGCCGTCGATAGGCGAACCAGGCGAAGGCCATCGCCTCGACCCAGTCGGCGGGCACACCGAGAACCTCAGTCTTGGCGACGGGGCTTCCGGGCAACTCGTGCGCGAGGGCGCGCATCAGCACCGGGTTGTGCGCGCCGCCGCCGCAGACAAACACTTCGGGGCGGTCCAATGTGGGGAACTGGCCGATGGCATTCGCAATTGTCCGCGCCGTGAGCCCAACCAGCGTGGCCGGCACATAGGCTGCGGTGCCTGGACCGGCCGCCGCGAGATGCCGCTCGAGCCAGGCCAACGAAAAATATTCCGGCCCGGTGCTCTTGGGCGGCGGTTGTTGGAAATACGGATCAGCCAGCATCGCCTCGAGCAATTCGCAGTTCACCCGGCCTTGGGCCGCAAGGCGCCCGTCGCGGTCCATCGGCTCGCCCAGTTCGCGGCGGCACCAGCCGTCGAGCAGCGTGTTGCCGGGCCCGGTGTCGAAACCGTGCACCGCTCCGTCGCCGCCGGGCAGCACGGTCAGGTTGGCGATGCCGCCGATGTTCACCACCACGCGGTCCCGGCTCCGCGCGCGGAAAACCGCGTCGTGAAACGCGGGCACGAGCGGCGCGCCCTGACCGCCGAGCGCCACATCCTTGCGGCGGAAATCCGCGACGACCGGGATGCCGGTGAGTGCGGCGATGACATTCGGGTCGCCGATCTGCAAGGTAAACGGCGGAGAACCGGAGGGCCGGTGGCGGATTGTCTGGCCGTGGCTGCCAATGGCGCGAATCTCGCCGGCCGGGCGCGCGGTCTTGGCGAGCAGTTCGTTGACGGCCTGCGCGAAGCACCGGCCGACTTGCACGTCGGCCCGGCCCAGCCGGTCGATTTCGTTTTCTCCGGGCTGACAGAGCGCCAGCAGCTCTGTCCGCAATTCGCCGGGATAGGAAAGAAAGTGCGACGCGATCAGCCCGGGCTGCGGGGCAAAGCGCACCAGTGCGGCATCGATGCCGTCCACGCTCGTGCCGGAGAGAGTGCCGATGTAGAGTTCAGTCATCGGATGAAAAATTGCCAAGGCCATTCACTGAGGATGCCATGACCGCCCGGACCATTTTCGGCAACGCAGGATTCTGGCTGGTGCTCGGCGGCGCACTGCTGCTCGGCGGCTGTGCCACGCCGCGGCCCCCGTCTGCCGAAAATCCGCCGCCGGCGCCGCGAGAGTTCCGCGCCGCGTGGGTGGCCACCGTCGCCAACATCGACTGGCCGAGCAAACCCGGACTGTCCGTCGCGCAGCAACAGGCGGATGTTGTCGCAATCCTCGACCGGGCGCGCGCGCTGAATCTGAACGCGGTCATCCTGCAAGTCCGGCCCGCGGCCGACGCGCTGTATGCGTCGCCACTCGAACCTTGGTCCGAATACCTCACTGGCACGCAGGGTCGCGCGCCTGAGCCGTTTTACGATCCGCTCGAAATGTGGGTGCGGGAGGCGCACCGTCGCGGCCTTGAGTTGCACGCGTGGTTCAATCCTTACCGCGCGCGGCATCACGAGGCGAAGTCCGGTTTCGCTCCAACGCATCTCGCGAAGACCCATCCCGCCTCCGTGAAAAAATACGGCGACTTGTGGTGGATGGACCCGGGCGACGCGTTCGCCGTCCGGCGCACGCTCGATGTGGTGGCCGATGTCGTGCGCCGCTACGACGTGGATGGTATCCACATCGACGATTATTTTTATCCGTATCCGATCGCAGCGCCGCACGCGACCGACGCAAAGGAGAAGTTGGATTTCCCCGACGAGCCGTCGTGGCAGGTGTATCGCGCCGGTGGCGGTAAGTTGGCGCGGGTTGATTGGCGCCGGCAAAACGTGAATCACCTGGTCGAGCAACTCTATCGCACCGTGCATCAGGTGAAGCCGTGGGTGAAATTCGGCATCAGCCCCTTCGGCCTCGGCCGGCCGGATCGTCGCCCCGCGGGCATCGAGGGCTTCAGTCAATATGACCAGCTCTATGCCGACGTCGAACTGTGGCTGGAGAAAGGCTGGCTCGATTACCTCGCCCCCCAACTCTACTGGCCAATCGGCCGGAAAGGGCAGGACTTCACCGTGCTGCTCGACTACTGGGCGAAACAGAACACGGCCAAGCGCCACCTCTGGCCCGGCTTGTTCACCAGTTCGATCAACGACACGCCAAAGAGTTGGTCCGTTGCGGATATCACACGGGAGATCGACGCGGCCCGCACCAATCGCGCCGCCAGCGGGCAAATCCATTTCAGCATGATCGCGCTGCTGCAGGACCGCCGCGGCATCAGCACCGCGCTGCAATCCGGCGCCTACGCCAGCGCGGCGCTCGTGCCCGCGACTCCGTGGCTCGGCGCGTCGCCCCCGTCTGCCCCGCAGCTTGAGCGTGGTGCGGACGGGCGCATTGCGATTCGGCCAAGCCGTGGAGCCGCCGCCACCAACTTCGCCGTCTGGCGCCGGCAGGGCGGCGCGTGGGAATTCTCCGTTCAACCCGCAGGCAAAACTGCCGTGGACGCAACTGGCGCCGAGGTTATTGTCGTCTCCGCCGTGGATCGGCTTGGCAACGAGAGCCGGCGTGTCACGTTGCCCTTGGCGGCCAGCACCACGAAGAAACCATGACTACTTCCGCCCCCGGTTCCCCGCATCCCTGGCGTTGGATTCCCACGCTCTATTTCGGGCAGGGCATTCCCTACGTCGTCGCGATGACGCTGTCGGTGGTGATGTATAAGAACCTCAAGGTCTCGAACACTGAGATCGCGCTTTATACGAGCTGGCTGTATCTGCCATGGGTCATCAAGCCGCTGTGGTCGCCGCTGGTGGATTTGTTTCGCACCAAGCGCGCGTGGATCGTGAGCCTGCAACTGCTGATCGGGGCGGCGTTCGCCGTGGTCGCGCTGACGGTGCCGGCCCCCGGTTTTTTTCGCCTGCCGCTCGCGGTGTTCTGGCTGATGGCGTTCAGCTCGGCGACGCACGACATCGCGGCTGACGGATTTTATCTGCTCGCGTTGCCCGCGCACCAGCAGGCGGCGTTCGTTGGCGTGCGCAGCACGTGCTACCGGCTGGCGATGATCGCCGGGCAGGGCGGTCTCGTCTACCTCGCCGGTTCGTTGCAGGAAATCACCGGCGATGTGCGGGCTGCGTGGACTGCGGTGTTCATTTTGCTCGCAGTGGTCTTTGCGGTGATCGGCCTCTATCATCGGTTCGTGCTGCCGCGTCCCGCCGCCGACGGGCCGGTGGGCCGGGGGCAGCCGTTGACTGCTGGATTCATCGCCGTGTTCGGCGCGTTTTTCCGCAAGCCGGGCATCGCGGTGATTCTGAGTTTTTTGCTCCTCTATCGTTTTGCCGAGGCGCAGTTGCTGAAACTCGTCACGCCGTTCCTGCTCGACAGTCGCGCCGTCGGCGGACTCGGACTGACCACGCAGCAGGTCGGCATCGTTTACGGCACGGTCGGCGTGGCGGCGCTCACGCTGGGCGGGCTGGTCGGCGGTTATGTCATCTCGCGCTTCGGCCTGCGGCGTCTGCTCTGGCCGATGATCATCACGATGTATTTTCCCAACGTCGTGTTTGTGGTGCTCGCGGTCACCCAGCCGGCCAGTTCCGCGCTGATCGGCACGGCGCTGGCGGTGGAGCAATTCGGCTACGGCTTCGGTTTCACCGCCTACCTGCTCTACATGATCATGGTCGCGGAGGGAGAGCACAAGACGGCGCACTACGCGATCTGCACCGGGTTCATGGCGCTCGGCATGATGGTGCCGGGCATGTTCGCCGGCTGGATCCAGGATCACGTCGGCTACCTGAAATTTTTCCTCTGGATCCTCGCTGCCAGCATCCCGTCGTTCATCGCCACCGCGCTGATCAAGGTCGACCCGGCGTTCGGGAAAAAGTGCTGATGCGACGGTTGTAATCCATTAGATTACAAGTGTCCGGGGGCTTAACGGTTGAGACGGCGCGCGCCGTCGATCACCTTGTCCCACTGGAATGCGGGGCCGGGGTCGACCTTGTTCGTCTGCACGTGGAAATGGCCGAGCACGCCCTGATATTTGGCGAGTTCGTCGTCGGGGATTTTGTGCGGGAGGACGGTGCCGTTCGTGTCGCGCGGATAGTCGCACTTGATCTTCGGGAACACCTTGGAGAGCGTGGCCGTGAGCTTGATGAGCGCCGCGTATTGCTCGGGTGTGAGGTCGTATTGGTTGAGCTCCGTGCCTTGCACCACGCCGCGCACAGGAGCGGGCCGGGAGGGCCGGCCGACAAATCCTTTGGTGTAAAGCCGCGGATCGCCGAGTTTTTCTGGCACCTTGATGTAGGGTTTGCCCTGGGCGTCGGCCGGATACCATGCCTGCGCCATCGGAAAATCCTTGTCTGAATGCGCACCCATGTTGGCGATCTCGATGCCGATCGATCGGTCGTTGGCAATCGTGGCGTGGCGCGCGCGCTCCTTGAGATCGAGCGTCTGGTAAATGGTCCCGTCGATATCGAGCATGAAGTGAACGCTGAGATCGCGGTAGTCGTGCAGGATGGCGAAGCACTGCTTGCTGATGCCACATTCGTCATAGTGGATGACGAACTGATCCACGACGCGCTGCAGCGTCGGCAAATCCCAGCCGCCGCCGCGCACGCGCTCGATCTCCTCCGGGGTCAGGCTGCCCTTGCGGGTGCTGAAGCGGTTGGGCGTGTCCATGCCCTTCACCTTGGTCTTGGTCGATTCCCAGTCGCTCTCGGCGAGCGGGGCAAAGCGTCGCTCGACGCGATAAGCATCATAGCCGCCCGGCTCCATCCACGTGACGACACGGGTGCCGGTGTGAAACAACTGGCCGGCGACGACGATCTCGTCGCCTTTGCGCGGCGCCGGCTTGCCGGGGCGCGTGGCGCAGCCGGCGAGCAAGATCAGGCCGGCGGCGGCCAAAGGTGGAAGCAAGCTGCGAGGCGGAAATTTCATGGTGGATTCAGGTCAGCAAACCAGCTTTGCGCTTGAGCGCGAGCACGCGCTGGAACGACGCGTCGATGCGCGCTTCGGCAATACGGCCAGACTCGACCGCGCGCACAAGAATCGCCGCGGCCTTGGCCGCGATGTCGGCGTCGTAGTTCATATTGTTGCCGAAACACAGCACGTCGATGCCCGCTTCGATGGCGATGGGGATCGAGTTCTCCAAGCCGTAATGACTGGAAATCGCCTTCATCTCCAAGTCGTCGCTGGTGATGACGCCCGTGAAGCCCAGTTTCTCGCGCAGCAAGCCGGTGATGACCGCTCGCGAGAGGGTCGCGGGATGCGCGGGATCAAGGCGGCGATTGAACACGTGCGCGCTCATGATCACGTCGCACAAATCCGCGGCGATCAGGCGCTGGAACGGGACCAGCTCGCGCTCGTGCCAATTAACGGTGACATCGACGAGGCCGCGGTGCGTGTCGCCGGCGGCGCTGCCGTGGCCGGGGAAATGTTTCGCGCAGCTGAGGACGCCGTGCGCGCGGTGCGCTCGGATATATTCCGCGGCGTGGCGCGCGGCCGCTTCGGGGTCGGCGGCGAAGCTGCGGCCCTTGCCCTTGATGATCGGGTTGTCGGGATGGGCGTCGAGGTCGACGACCGGGGCGAGGTTCAGGTTGATGCCCAATGCGGCGAGATTCTGCGCGATCGTGGCGGCGTGGCGGTAGGTTTCGGTCGGTTGGTCGAGCCGTCCGAGTTCCTCGTGCGAGACGCTCTCGGGAAACCCGTAGGTGGGTTTGAGGCGGTTGACGCGGCCGCCCTCCTGGTCGATCGCCACCAGCAGCGGAATCGCCGCCTGCGACTGGAGGTGGGCGACGAGCAAGCGGACCTGAGCGGGCGACTCGATGTTGCGCCGACCGCGCGAGAGGTTCGCCATTTCCTGGTCGAACAAAATGACGCTGCCGATGTGCTGTTCGCGAATGTCGCGGATGACGAGTTCGCACTCGGCAGGTGTGCAGCCGCGAAATCCGACGAGCAGAAGCTGGCCGATTTTTTCGCGCAGGGTGGTCGGGTGTCGGAAAGCAGCCATGGAGAAAAACGCGGTGTCGTCAGCGTTTGACGGCGCCGATGCCCGGGCGGTCGGGCAGGGTGATGTGGCCGTCGACGATGGTGGCGCCAGTGAAAAGATCGTTTTTGATCAGGAGCGCGCCGTCGAGATCCGCCCAATCGACGAGGGGTGAGAGTTGGGCGGCGGCGGAGATGGCGCACGAGGTCTCGGTCATGCAGCCGAGCATGACCTTGAGGTTGAGCGCACGGGCGAGGGTGATCATCTTGTGCGCCTCGCGCAGGCCGGTGCATTTCATGAGCTTGATGTTGATGCCGTCAAAGACGCCACACGCCTTCGGCACATCGGTGAGGCGCTGCACGCTTTCGTCGGCGATGAGCGGCAACGGGCTGCGGGTCCGTAGCCACGCGGTGTCGTCCACTTGCTCCTTCGGCATGGGTTGTTCGATGAAGACGACGTTGCGCCCCGCCAGCCACTCGCTCATGCGCAGGGCCTCGTCGCGGTCGCGCCAGCCTTGGTTCGCGTCGACGGTGATCGGTTTGTCCGTGACTTCGCGGATGGTGGCGATGAGTTGCCGGTCGGTGTCGCGGTCGCGCCCGAGCTTCACTTTGAGAATTTTGTATGGCGCGGCCTCGACCGTCTTGCGGCGGACGATCTCGGGAGTGTCGATGCCGATGGTGAACGACGTCACCGGGGCCCGGGCGGGATCAAGGCCCCACAGCCGGTGCCACGGCGCGCCGAGTCTCTTGCCTATCCAGTCGTGGAGCGCGATGTCGAGCGCGGCTTTGGCCGCGGTGTTGCCCGACGCAAGCGCGTCAATCTGTGGCAGGATTTCCTCCAGTTGGAATGGATCGGTGATTGCATTCGCGTCGAACAAACCGAGAAATTTGGCCGCGCTCTCCTGCGACTCGCCGAGGTAGGGCGGCATCGCCGCCTCGCCGTAACCCGTGATGCCGTCTTGCTCCAGTTCCACCATCATGGCCGGCGTTGTCGTGCGCGTGTTGGACGCGACGCCAAAAGCGTGGGCGAGCTCGAGGGTGTAGGGATAGAAACGCAGGCGCATGGTGACGGGAAGGGACCGAAGGCAGTGGCAGTGAGTGAGCCGCTCTCCAGCCGGCTTGCTCAATCAGACCCGACCGCGGGCTTCAGCCCAACAATAAAGATGGCGTCCCCACGGGGATTCGAACCCCGGTCTCGGAAACCATCGTTCAGAGGCAACGCCTTGTGTTGCGGTTCAATGAAATACGAAACCTGCGACATCCTCCGATGTCTGCGTCATTGTCACCCTCATTGTCACATCCCGCCATGGCTTCCCTCCGCAAAAAACCCAACTCCCGATACTGGATTGCTTGTTTCACTGATGGCGACGGTATGCAGCGCCAGCGCTCAACGCAAGCCACTGATCGCACCACCGCCGCAGGCATGGCCCAGAAATTTGAAGCGGCCTACGCGATGAAACTCACCGAGGCGCAGGCCCGGAAAGTCGTTTCCGACATCTACGAGGGCCTGCACGGCGAACAGCTCTACCACGCCACGGCCCGCAAGTTCCTGACCGACTGGCTCGCCGGCAAACAGCCCGAGATGAGCCCCGGCTCCCACAAGCGCTACAAGAACGCTGTGGACAAGCTGGTGGCCTTCCTCGATGCCCGGGCGGATCGGGACATCGCCTACGTCCACAAGCGTGACATCGCTGCGCTGCGCGACAAGACGGCGGCGGGGCTGTCGCCCTCCACGGCCAACACCGACCTCAAGATCCTGCGAGTCGCCTTCCGGCAGGCCGTGGTTGACGGCATGCGGTTGGACAACCCGGCTTCGGCTGTCCGCACGTTGGATGATCGCAAGGAACCCGACGCGACCGAGCGCCGGCCGTTTGACGAGAAGGAGCTGCGCACCCTCCTGGCCGCGACTAAAGGCGAGTGGCGGGGCCTGGTGCTGGGCGGCCTCTACACCGGCCAGCGGTTGGGTGACCTCGTCTCGCTCACCGGCCGCAAGGTCAATCTGGCGGACGAACTGATCAAGTTCCGCTCGCAGAAGACCGGCCGCGACATGGTTATCCCGATTGGGGCCCCCTTTCTCGCCTATTTGAAGAAGCACTTTCCCGCCGACCCCGACGCGCCCATTTTCCCGAAAGCGGCAGGGGAGAAACGGGCCGCCGATGGCGAGTCCCGGCGACTGTCGGCGCAGTTTCATGCGCTCCTCGTCAAAGCCGGGTTGGTCAAGCCGCGCTCGAAGGACAAGAACAGCGGCAAGGGCCACTCCGTGAAACGCACCGTCAGCG
>JANXWT010000385.1 GCA_025351035.1 Opitutia bacterium
AAGCCCGGCGACATCCTCGTCGGCAAAATCACCCCGAAGTCCGAAACCGAACTCGCGCCCGAGGAGAAACTTCTTCGCGCGATCTTCGGCGAAAAGGCCGCGGACGTGAAGGACACCTCCCTCATCGTCCCATCCGGCGTCAACGGCATCATCATGGACGTGAAAATTTCGACCTCGCGCCTCGATGCCGAGCGCGACCGTCTGTCGCCCTCCGACCGCCGCCGCCAAGTCAAGCAGATCCAGGAAGATTACAAGACGCAGATGGACAAGTTGCGCGAGCAACTGACCGAGGCGCTCTCGAACATCCTCCTTGGCGAAAAAATTCCGCTCGACGTCATCAACGGTCAGTCCGGTGAAATCATCATCCCGGCCAACCGCAAGATCACGAAAACACTCCTCCGCAAGCTCGCGGCCGTCGCGAAGCACATTGAGATCGATCCTTCGCCCGTCCGCATCAAGATCATGGAGATCATCGCCTCCTTCCAGTCGAAGTTCGACGAGTTGGAAGGCGACCGCGAACGCAAGATCGCCACGATCGAGACCGGCGACGAGAACGGCCCCGGCGTCATCAAGCAGGTCAAGGTCTACATCGCCACGAAGCAAAAGCTCGAGGTCGGTGACAAGATGGCCGGCCGCCACGGCAACAAGGGCGTCGTCGCCAAGATCGTGCCGGAAGCGGACATGCCCTTCCTGCCCGACGGCACGCCGATTCAAATCTGCCTCAATCCGCTGGGCGTGCCTTCGCGTATGAACGTCGGTCAGGTGCTCGAAACCCACCTCGGGTGGGCGTGCTCCAAGCTTGGCATCAAGGTTGCGACCCCCGTCTTCGACGGTATTCCCGAGAGCAAGGTCCGCGGTTACCTCAAGGAAGCCAAGTTGCCTTCCACCGGCAAGTCCGTCCTTCACGACGGCCGCACCGGCGAGCAGCTCGATCAGGAAGTTGTCGTCGGCTACATCTACATGATGAAGCTGAATCACCTCGTGTCGCACAAGATTCACGCGCGCGCGGTCGGCCCCTATTCGCTCGTCACGCAGCAGCCTCTTGGCGGCAAGGCCCAGTATGGCGGCCAGCGTTTCGGCGAAATGGAAGTGTGGGCGCTCGAAGCTTACGGCGCGGCGCACACGCTCCAGGAGCTTCTCACTGTCAAGTCCGACGACGTCAACGGCCGCACCAAGATCTACGAGTCGCTCGTCAAGGGCGACAACACGCTGAGCGCCGGCACACCGGAATCGTTCAACGTGTTGGTCAAGGAAATGCAGGCCCTCTGCCTCGACATCAAACTGGCCAAACGCACCGCCCTCGGCGAAGCCCTCGGCGGCAACCGCTAATCTCTAACGCAATTCTGGGAGCAAAATCGACAAATGAGCACTGAACACGCCCGCGAAGAAGTCCGGTCCGTCATGGGATCCGACGAGAATCAGTTTGATAACGTCGCCATCACGGTCGCCTCACCCGAGACGATCCGCGCGTGGTCGCGCGGAGAAGTCAAAAACCCCGAGACGATCAACTACCGCACCTTCAAGCCCGAGCCGGGCGGTCTTTTCTGCCAAAAGATCTTCGGCCCGGTGCGCGACTACGAGTGCGCCTGCGGAAAATACAAGCGCATCAAATACAAGGACGTCGTCTGCGACCGCTGCGGCGTCGAAGTGACGATCGCTCGCGTTCGTCGCGAGCGCATGGGCCACATCGAGCTGGCCGTGCCCGTCGCCCACATCTGGTTTCTGAAGAGCATGCCGAGTCGCCTCGGCCTCCTGCTCGACATGACCGCTCGTTCGCTCGAACGCGTCATCTACCACGAGAACTACATGGTGGTGAACCAAGGCAAGACGCCCCTTGAGCTCAAGCAGCTCCTCACCGAGACCGAATACCAGCAAGCCGTTGACGAATACGGTGCCGATGCCTTCGCCGCCAAGATGGGCGCTGAAGCCGTGCGCGACGTGCTCATCCAGATGGACATGCCGGCCACGGTCGCCGAGCTGCACGAGACGATGCGCGCCACACGCTCGAAACAGATCAAGAAGAAGCTTTCGAAGCGTCTCAAAGTCATCGGTGGCTTCATCAACTCCAAGTCCCGTCCCGAGTGGATGGTGCTCGAGGTGTTGCCCGTCATTCCGCCCGATTTGCGTCCGCTCGTGCCGCTCGAGGGTGGTCGTTTCGCGACGTCCGATCTCAACGATCTCTATCGCCGCGTTATCAACCGCAATAATCGTCTGCGGAATTTGATGCAGTTGAAGACGCCAGACGTCATCATTCACAACGAAAAGCGCATGCTCCAGGAGGCGGTCGACGCCTTGTTCGACAACGGCCGTCACGGTCGTCCTGTCACTGGCGCCGGCAACCGCGCCCTGAAGTCCCTGTCCGACATGCTCAAGGGCAAACAGGG
>JANXWT010000388.1 GCA_025351035.1 Opitutia bacterium
TTCGTGGGGTTGGGGGTCGAGATCAAGGCCGAAACGGGGAAAGGGCTGCTCCTGGTGAACGTGCTCCTGATCCGTGCGAGTGGCCGGGCCAAGGAAATCGCGGTGCGGCAGGCGTTGGGTGCGAGCCGGCGGCATGTTTTCAGCGAGGTGCTGACCGAGTCGGCGCTGCTTGCGCTGCTCGGCGGCCTGCTCGGTCTCGGCATTGGAGCCGGCGGCATCCGATTGCTGACGGCACTCGGCGCCGACCAGCTGCCACTCGGGGCGAACATCGTGCTCGACGGACAGTTGGTGTTCGTCGCCTTGGCGGCCACTGGAGTTCTCGGAGTTTTTCTCGCCCTGCCGGTCGCGTGGTTCAATTTGCGCGCGCATCTCGCGGGCGCGATGCAGACGGAGTCGCGCGGCAGCACGAGCAACCGCGCGGCGCAGCGGCTGCGGCACGGTTTTATCGTCGCGCAAATCTCCCTCGCGTTCGTGCTGCTCGCCGGCGCGGGTTTGCTCGGGCTCAGCCTGCAAAAAGCGCTCGCGGCGGCCCCGGGGTTCCGGGCCGACAACATCCTGACCGGACAGATCAGGTTGCCCGGCAAAGTTATCCGAGTTCAAGCGCGCAGATCGCTTTTGCGGATCGGTTGCTCGCCGAAATCACCCGGCAACCGGGCGTGCTCGCGGCCGGTGTGAGCACGGACATCCCGCTCGACGGCAGCGAGGGCAAGAGCGCCGTCACCGTGAAAGGCTACCAGCTCAAGCCCGGCGAGTCCCCGCGCGGCTACTATTTCTACGATGTCACCGGCGATTATTTCGCGGCGCTCGGAATTCCACTGAGGGAAGGGCGCTTCCTGACTGCGGCCGACACGCGCCGGACCGTGCGCGCGTGCGTCGTCGACGAGGATTTTGCGCGCCGGAACTGGCCGCAGGGCGGAGCGCTCGGGCAGAAATTGTTTCCTGGCGCGGCGGAGGGACCCGAGGCGGCGGCGTTCACGGTCGTCGGCGTCGTCGGCGCAGTGAAACAAGCCGCGGTCACGGAAGAGCAGGCAATCGGGGCGGTCTATTTTCCGTTCCGCTTCCAAAACGACAACGGCCTGTTCGTGACTGTGCGCACCAGCCTGGCGCCTGAGGCCCTCGCGGCGACGCTGCGGCGCGTGGTGCGGCAGGTGGATCCCGAGCTGCCGATCGAAGACGTGCGGGCGATGGAAACACGCGTGGCCGACAGCCTCTTGGCGCGGCGCTCGCCGGCGTTGCTGACGGGAGTCTTCGCGCTCACGGCATTGCTGCTGACGGCCATCGGCACCTACGGCGTGCTCAGTTACGCGGTCGCGCAGCGACACCGCGAGATCAGCGTGCGCATGGCGCTCGGCGCGAAGCCGCAGCAAATCCGCGGGCAATTTCTCGCGCTCGGTCTGCGGCTGCTCGGTGTTGGCATCGGCTTGGGTTTGCTCGGCGCCGTGCTCGCCGGGCAGACGATGCAGGGACTGCTTTACGGCGTGCCTACGTTGCACGCGCCGACGCTGATGATCACGGCCCTCGTGCTCGGGTTCGTTTCGTTGGTGGCGTGCTTGCTGCCGTCGCACCGGGCGGCGAAGGTCGATCCGATGATCGCGCTGCGCGCGGAGTGAGGGTTGGGCGCACCGGCTCGGTGCGCCGCGGCGGAGCGAGCCGCTCCGCCCTACCGGTTTGGAGCCGGTCTGCCTGCGCACCGGGGCGAGGGCGCCCCGGCTCCAGTTCAAACCGAGCCGGCGCAAGCTGCGGGGCATTTGGCCCAACTGGAGTGAGGCGTGGCTACGCGCGCTTCGTCTTCACGGCGGCTTTGCCCTTGGGCGCGGTGCCGTCGGGTTTGATGCCATTCCAGAGGACGTCGATGATCCAGCTGAGTTCGCCCGCTTGGGTGGGCGTCTGCGGTTTGCCGGAGAGCACTTCTATGAACGCGCGCGTGTGCATGAGGTGCAGAAACGCGTGGGCGAAATGCATGATGTTGCCGGGGCCGAGTTTTCCCTCCTGCTGCCATTTGAGCAGGCGGATCTGGAGGATGGCGGAGATTTCGCCGGCGCGGTTGAGCTGGTGGACCTGTTCCATCATTTTCTCACTGTAACCGAATTTCGGGTGCGCGGTGAGCGTGAGGATCGACGGGAGCACGCTGCGGTAATGGTCCTTGGTCTTCGCGGCGAAAATTTCCAGATATGCGCGCGGCTCGTGCGCGGTGGCGTCGATGTCGGAGAGCGCGGCGAGGTTGGGCGAGTTGCGCGTGAGCGCGGCGAAGAACAGGTCGTCCTTGGTCTTGAAGCGCTGGTAGAGGACAGCCTGCGAGATGCCGGCGGCGCGGGCGACGATGGTGGCGATCGCCAGGCCGCCGAGGGCCGAACCCACGAGCTTGCGCTGCTCGGGAGTCAGGAGAGGCGTGTCGTCGGTGGACATGGCCAAAGGGAAATCATGCTCGCCACGCGAAGCAAGCATGCAGCATCTGCCGGCAGCAGGGCTTGTCTGACAGAGAAGCGGTCAACGCCGGATCCACCAAATTATAGAACGGTGGACGGTTTGTCAGCGGGGTGAAGCAGGCCGTGATGCTTGGCGAAAAGTCGGCGGGCCAGAGCGGGCATGAGGAGCATAGCGCCGAGCATGTTGAAGAGAAACATGAACGCGAGGAGGATGCCCATGTCGGCCTGAAACTTTAGCGCAGAGAACGCCCAGGTGCCGACACCCAGCGCCAGGGAGAAACCGGTGAAGACCACGGAAGTGCCCATGGTGGCGAAGGAGAAACAGAGGGCGTCCTCGAGCGAGTCGCCCCGGCGCAGGCGCTCGAGCAGCGACGAACAGAGATAGATGCCATAATCGACACCGATGCCGACGCCAAGCGCCACAACCGGCAGGGTGGAGGTTTTCAGGCCGATCTGGAGCCAGACCATGAGGGCGTAGGCGAGGTCGGAGACGATGATGAGCGGCAGCACGACGCACACGGTCGCGCGCCACGAGCGGAACGAAATCAGGCAGAGCACGATGATCGCGGCATAGAGCCACATCACCATCGGGAACTGAGCGGCTTCGACGACCTCGTTGGTGGCGGCCATGACTCCGACGTTGCCAGTGGCGAGTTGGAATTGCACCTTCCCGGTCGAATGCTGCGCACGGAAAGCTTTCACGGCATCGGTTACGCGGCGGATGGTCTCGGCCTTGTGGTCCTTGAGGTAAATCATCACGGGGATGACACTGCCATCGTTATTAAGGAGGCCGGTGGAAGTTTCGACGGGTGAGACCGACTGGGCGAGCATCTGCGGGTTGCGAGGTATGATGCGCCATTTGAGACTGCCTTCGTTCCAGCCGGCGGAAATGGTCTTGGCGAGATCGGGCAGAGCGAGCGTGGACTGCACACCCTCAATATTGCGCATGTGCCAGCCGAAACGGTCGACGAGATCCATCACGTCGTGGTCGATGACGCCGTTGGGGATAGTCTCGGCGATGACGGTGATGATATCCACGCCGATGCTGAATTTCGAGGTGATGGCGGCGGTGTCGAGATTGTAGCGAGAGCCCTGACGAAGTTCGGGGACCCCGGCGTGCATGTCGCCGATGCGCACCTGCTTGGCCTTGTAGAGGCCGAAAGCCCAGAGGGCGGCAGTGATCGCTATGATGACGTAGGAAGTGCGGCCGGTGGTGAAATTGACCAGCCGGCGCCAGTAGGGTTGCAGGGCGAAACGGCGGAAGTTGACGCGCTTGCGGAATTGCGCCGTCATTTTCGTATAAGAAAGGAGCACTGGCAGCAGAAAACGGTCGGTCAGGATGATGAGCGTAACGCCAAGGCTGGCGGTAATGGCGAGTTCCTGGATGATCGGCACCTTGACGAGGTAGATCGTAAGGAAACCGACGGTGTCGGTGAGGATCGCGACGGTGCCAGGAATGAAAAGATTGCTGAAGGAGGCGCGGGCGGCGATCAATTCGTCGTTGCCGATGTTATACTCGAACCGGAAGGAGCGGAGCATCTGCGTCGCGTGACTCAGGGCGATGGCAAAGACGAGGAACGGCACGAGGATGGAGAGCGGATCGATGCCGAGGCCGAAGAGATACAGCAGACCGAGCTGCCAGACGACGGCGCTGGCCGAGGTGATCAGCGGCAGGATCGTTAGGATGAGCGACTGGGAAAAATAGTAGAGCAGGAACGCCGAGATGACGATGGCGAGGCCGAAGAAGAGCAGCACGCCCCGGGCGCCGTCGGTAATGTCGCCGATGACCTTGGCGAAACCGATGATGTGTATGCTGACGTCGGCGGTCTGGTATTTCCGGCGGATGTTGGTTTCGAGGGCGTCGGCGACCTGCGCATAAACGAGGCGTTTGCCCGTCTGCGGGTCGATCTCGAGCAACTGGGCGATGATGATGGCGCCGGTGAAATCGTTGGCGACGAGCATGCCGACGCGACCGGACTTGATGATGTTCTGGCGGACGGTTTCAAGGCCTTCAGGCGTCGGCACGAAGTCGGCGGGGATGACGTTGCCGCCCTGCAAGCCGTCCTCGACGACCTCGAGGTAGCGGACGTTCGGCGTGTAGATCGAAGTGACCTGCGAGCGGTCGACGCCGGGGAGATAGAAAGTTTCGTCGGTGACGGCCTTGAGGGTCTTGAAAAACTCCGGGGTGAAGATGTCGCCCTTCTTCGCGACGAGCGCGATGACGATGCGATTGGCGCCGCCGAACTGTTCCTGGTATTTCTTGAAGTTCTGGATGTATTCGTGGTCGCTCGGCAACT
>JANXWT010000107.1 GCA_025351035.1 Opitutia bacterium
TAGGAGCGGCTTTACGCCGCGATTCAGCCTGAGCATTGCGGCGTAAAGCCGCTCCTACACCCGAATCCCAAACCCGCCCTACTTCCCCACAGCAGGCACCGCGAACCGCCGGTAAAGCGTGCGCATGCTGTGGTGCGCGACATCCTCGAGCGCCCCGGCTGTGCCGTGGATGTTGTGGCTCCACTCCAGTTGCGTCTCGGAAACCACGCCACCGCTGGCGGTCCGTCCATCGGCTGCGGTGAGTTCGGCGGTCAAAGTGCATTCCGCACCGCGCAGGCGGTCCGCGCTCCAACGGCTGACGCGCACTTCGAGCCGCTGGCCTTCCTTCGGCAACTCCGCCCAGCGCTGATGCACGATGATCTCGCCGGCATAGTGCGCGCGCTTGAGCTCCTCGCGCACGTAGCCACCGAGCACGCGAGGAAAATCCTCTTCGCTCCACGGCCCCATCGTGCCCGGACGAATGGCTCCGGGAAGATCAACGAAGACGTGCAGCGGCGTGGTAGCGTCGAGCACGATCTTGGCGGCCGGTTCAACCGCGCGCGCGGCCGTGAAGGCGAGAAAAGCGCCGGCGGCGAAAGCGAGCCAGCGCGCGAAGACAAAATACGAATGTGTGGTTTTCATGGCTGAGCAGTTTGACGCCGGAAACTGCCACATGTTTCACGGTTCCGCCAGCCCGCGAATTCCAGGCCCGCAGAACAAAGCGGCGCAGCGTCGTGCTGCGTCGCGAAATACCTGTGATTGAACGCCGCCCTTTCGCCAACGCTACTCCCCGGGGCAAGCCCCGGGGATTCTATGCGCGGCTTGCACAGCCCCACTGTTGTGGGGTTGGCCGGGCGGCGTCCTAATCTCACTTGGAAGACCCCGCAGCAAGCTGCGGGGAATGTCTGGTATTCAAAACCGGACTTAGCTGGCACCACCGCCGGTGCTGGCGGAGACTTGCTGGAATTTCGACTTGAAGAGCGCCTTCACGTAGTCGCGGTTCAGGCGGGCGATGAAATCGTGCGGGATGAGCTTCGGACAGACGACGCTGCACTCGTATTGGTTCGTGCAGTTGCCGAAGCCGGCCTCGTCCATCGTCTGCACCATCGCAAGCACGCGCTTGTCGCGCTCGGGCTGGCCCTGCGGCATGAGGCCGAGGTGCGAAATCTTCGCGGCGACGAAGAGCATTGCGCTGGCGTTTTTGCATGCCGCCACACACGCGCCACAACCGATGCAGGTGGCGGCGTCCATCGCGAGATCGGCGTCTTCCTTCGGCACGGGAATCGAGTTGGCATCAGGCGCAGCGCCGGTGCGCACGCTGATGAAACCGCCGGCCTGCTGGATTTTGTCGAACGCGCTGCGGTCGGTGACGAGGTCCTTGACGAGCGGGAACGCGCGGGCGCGGAACGGCTCGACGACAATGACATCGCCGTCCTTGTACGTGCGCATGTAGAGCTGGCAGGTGGCGATGCCGTGGCCGGGACCGTGCGGTTTACCATTGATCGTGCAGGAGCAGGTGCCGCAGATGCCCTCGCGGCAGTCATGTGCAAACGCGATGGGCTCCTCGCTCGTCACCGTCAGCCCGTCGTTCACGACGTCGAGACATTCGAGGAAGGACATGTCGGGGCTGACGTTCGTCGCCGGATAGTCGACGAACTTGCCGGGCTGGGTTGGCCCAGCCTGACGCCAGACGCGCAGCGTGACGGAGAAGAGTTTCTTGGAAGATTTTTCAGCGACCATGGGAGAGGATTTACGATTTCAGAATTACGATTTACGACTGGCGCGCGGTGCGGGTCGTCTTGATGGCAGAGACGAAAATGGAAAGGAGCTCGGCGCCTTCCTTCATCAGCGCGTCGAGACGACGAAGAGGCAGAACGCCGGCTTCGATCAGCAACTCCATCCAGTAAATGGACTCGTCGCACTCTTCCTCGACAATCTTGAGTTTGTTCACGAAGTCGGCGGTGGATTTTGCGCGACATGCAGCACGGTAGTTGGCGCCGACGGAAGTGCCGGCACGCAGCAACTGCCGACCGAGAACGCCGGCAACCTCGTCGCACGGCAAAGCCTGCACCGCTTTGATGACTCTCAAAGCATACGTCTTGGTGCGTTGGATCAGCTCTTGCTTGTTCATTTAGTTCGGCGGCCCGTGAAGTCGTAACTCGTAAATCGTCTAATCGTAAATTGGCGCGCAGCGCGTCACTTGTAGGAGCGGACGCTCATCTTGGTGAACTCGTAGTTAAGCGCCTCGGTGTTGCGCAGCGGGGTCTTGCCTTCGCCCTGGTATTCCCAGGCGGCGACGTGGCCGAAGTTGGCGTCGTCGCGTTTGCACTCGCCGTCCTCGTATTGGTATTCCTCGCGGAAGTGGCCGCCGCAGCTCTCTTCGCGGGTGAGTGCGTCGAGGCACATGAGTTCGCCGAGCTCGAGAAAGTCGGCGATGCGGCCGGCCTGCTCGATCGACTGGTTGAGCGTCTCGGCGGAACCGGGCACGCGAACCCTTTCCCAAAATTCTTCGCGAAGTCCGGGAATGAGCTGCAGCGCTTTTTCGAGGCCGCCCTTCGTGCGCGCCATGCCGCAGTGCTCCCACATGATTTTGCCGAGGCGCTTGTGGAAATGGCTGACGGGCTCCTTGCCCTTGTTGTCGAGGAACCGCGTGGTCATCGCGCGGACGGCGGCCTCGGCTTGCACGAACTCGGCGCTGTCGGCGCTCGGGCGCGAGCCGGGTTTCTGTCCGGCGAGATAATCGCCGATGCAATACGGAATGACGAAGTAGCCGTCGGCGAGGCCCTGCATGAGCGCGGAAGCGCCGAGGCGATTCGCACCGTGGTCGGAAAAGTTCGCTTCGCCGAGAACGAAGAGACCCGGGACATTCGACATCAGGTTGTAGTCAACCCAGAGGCCGCCCATCGTGTAGTGCACGGCCGGAAAGATGCGCATCGGCGTCTGGTAGGCGTTCTCGGCAGTGATCTCGTGATAGATGTCGAAGAGATTGCCGTAACGCTCGCGCACGGCGGGTTCGCCAAGGCGTTTGATGGCGTCAGCAAAATCTAGGTAGACGCCGAGGCCGGTTTCGCCGACGCCGCGGCCTTCGTTGCACATGCGCATCGCGGCGCGGGAGGAAACGTCGCGCGGCGCGAGGTTGCCGAAACTCGGGTAGATGCGCTCAAGGTAATAGTCGCGGTCGCCCTCGGTGATATCGGCCGGGTTCTTCTTCGCGTCTTCCTTTTTCTTCGGCACCCAGATGCGGCCGTCGTTGCGCAGCGACTCGGACATGAGCGTGAGCTTCGACTGGTAGTCGCCGCTGACGGGGATGCACGTCGGGTGAATCTGCGTGTAGCACGGGTTGGCCATGCAGGCGCCGCGCTTGTAAGCGCGCCAGATCGCGGTGGCGTTAGACTGACGCGCGTAGGTGGAGAGATTGAAGACGTTGCCGTAGCCGCCGGTGGCGAGG
>JANXWT010000463.1 GCA_025351035.1 Opitutia bacterium
GACGCGGGTCTGGCCGATGACGGGCATGAAATTGGTGTCGCCCGCCCAGCGCGGAACGATGTGCGCGTGGAGGTGGACGATGCTGCCGCCGGCGGCGGGGCCGAGATTGAAACCGATGTTGAAGGCGTCCGGCTTGAGCGCGGCGGTGAGAATTTCCTGGCCGCGGATGATTTCGTTCATCAGGTCGGCGCGCTCGGCGGGTGCGAGGGCGGGCAGATCGCCGACGTTGCGGAAGGGAACGGCGAGCAGGTGGCCCGCGTTGTAGGGATAGCGATTGAGGACAAGGTAGGAAAGTTCGCTGCGGTGAATGATGTGGGCCGCGGCATCGTTGCCGAGTGCAGGGAGCGAGATGAACGGATTGTCGCCAGTCTGCGTGCGGGGCGTCTCGATATAATCCATGCGCCAGTAGGCGTGCAGGTGTTGCATAATGCGAAGAGCGGAAGCGTAGGGGTGGTCGCGGGGATGTCAAAGCCGTGCTGCGCGAGCGTCGGCTGGACAACCGCGGCGAAGCCGCTCTTCCTGCGGGCGATGTCTGAGCAATTGATCGAAGGTGCCCGGCGCCGCGGAGTCACCGTGCCGCCCGAGCCGCACACCGCGGCGGTGCTGGGCGAGCTGGCGGCGAGTTTGTTTTTGCATCCGATGCGCGAGGGCCGGCGGGTGCCGCGCGAGGAAACCTATTTGGAAACAGCGCGGCGGTTGCGCCTGGCCACGAGTGCCGGTGAACTCGCGGTTTGGCAATGGGGCGCGGACGGCGCGCCGCTGGTTTTTCTCGTGCACGGCTGGGAAGGGCACGGCGCGCAACTCGCGGCGTTTGCGGCGCCGCTGGTGACGGCGGGTTTTCGCGTGCGGACATTTGACGCTCCTGGTCACGGCGACTCGCCGGGCACCGAAGCGAGTGTGCCGCTGATCGCGCGGTTGCTGATGGAACTCGTGGCGCAATCGGGCGGGTTGGTGCAAGCGGTGATCGGACATTCGATGGGCGCGGCGGCCGCCGCGATGTCGACGCTGTATGGACTGAAACCGCACGGGCTCGTTTTGCTCGCGCCACCGCTGAGCCAATTGGAACGGACGGCGCGTGTGGCTGCCCGCATGGAGCTCGCGCCGGAAGTGCGCGCGGAATTTTTCACGGCGGTCGCGCGGCGCACACGGGCGCGGCATGAGGATGCGGACATGCTAAACTTGGCGCGCAATGCGCCGTGCCCGATGATGGCGTTCCACGATCCGGCGGACACCGACACGAGTTTTGCGGAGGCGGAGAAAATCTGCGCGCTCTGGCGCGGGGCGCGACTCGTGCCTTGTCCGGGCCGAGGGCACTACCGGCTGCTGGCAACAGCTGAAATTGTGCGGCAGGCGGTGGAGTTCATCCGCGGCTTGCCGTGAGCGGGACCGAGGAATTTCTCGAAAGCAGAGGTCGACGGGACCGGCGCAGTAAGCTAAGGCGCGGGCCGCCGTGGGTTAACCGACTTTTGGCACGCAGCGCGGGCTTGCGCACCGGACACGATGGCCTTTGCTGAGGTCCCGTGAGCAACCTGCTGAAGAAATATTTCCCCGACGTGCCGGCCGTGTTCTTGGCCGCGCTGGCGCTGGCCGCCGGTTTCATGGCGTTTGTGGCGTGGGACCAATCGCACTGGTGGCGGATGAAGGAGGATTATTCTTTCGGCTGGTTAGTGCCGATGTTCACGGGGTATGTGGTTTTCGACCGCTGGCCGCAAATCAAGGCGCGACTGCAGGCAGCGGGTGCCGCCGCCACCGGGCCACGGTGGGTTCACTGGACGCTCAACACGGCGGCGGGCCTGACGCTCGTGTTCGGGGCGATGTTCTTTCTGCTCGGCGCGTTTTACCGCGCGGGAGCGGGCACGTCGCAACCGGGAACTTTCGCGCTGACGGCGGGCATGGTCGCGATCGTGCTGCCGCTGATATTTTTCAATGTTCCGGCTGGCGCGGCCGCTGCGTCCGGCAAGGCGACCCTTGGGTTTCGGTTGGCCGACTTGTTCGGCAACGCGCGCTTCCGGGTGGCATCGCTGTTTCTTTTCCCGGTGCTGGTGTGGATGATCTCGGCCCCGCTGGTTTCGGCGGTGGAAACCCAGGTCAGCCTGTTCCTTTTGCGGCGGGTGGTGGCGGTGGTCGCGTTTTGTTTCGACATGCTGGGATTTCCGCTCGAACAGCAGGGCAATGTGCTGGTATTGCCGAAGGGTTCAGTCGGGGTGGCAGACGCGTGCTCGGGCATTCGCTCGCTGACGGCGTGTCTGTTTGCCGGTTCCTTTCTTGGCGCGGTGTTTTTTGAACGGACGTGGAAGAAAATCCTGCTCGTTGTCGCCTCGATGATCTTTGCCTTCCTGATGAATTTGGCCCGCGGCCTTTTCCTGACGGCGTGGGCCTACGCCTACGGGCCGGGCGCGATCAGCGGATTCGTGCATGACGCCGCGGGTTATTCGGTGCTCGGACTGACGTGCGCGGGTCTGCTTGCGCTGATCCCGCTGCTGAATCTCAAGTTGGAGTCATTCGAGGGGCCGAAAAGTCATGCCGAGTGACCCGGTGGCGAACGCCGGCGGAATCTTGATTAACTGACCGCGAAAATAGGAGCGCCTCAAGCCGGCAACCGGTTTTCGCTTGGAGCCGCCACGCCGGTTCCGCGGCCGGCCGGCACGTTCTGGCAGGCGGGGC
>JANXWT010000483.1 GCA_025351035.1 Opitutia bacterium
GGCGACGGGCTTCGGAGCGGCGGGAGGCACCGTTCCGGCCGGCTGGCCGGCCGGTGTTTGTCCGGGTCGGCCGCCCGGCAAAGGCAGCACGGGGATGAACCAGCCGGTGGTGCTTTGGTCCTCGTTGAAGTAGAGGTTGGCGACGCGCTGCACGTCGGCGGGCGTGACTTTCTTGGTGGCCTCGTCGAGCGTGTAGTAGAGCGTCCAGTCGCCGACGGCGATGGCCTCGTTGATCTGCGCGGCGATGGCGAACGAGCCGTCGCGCTGAAATGCGGTGGAGGCGACGAGTTGGCTGATGGCGTTCTTCACTTCCTCGTCGGTGACGCCGTCGTGCTTGAGTCTCTCGACTTCGACGAGTGCAGCCTTCTCGGCTTGGTCGTGCGTGGCGCCCGGTGCGAGCGGCACGAAGATGTAGTGCAGCATCGGGTCGTGGGCGAAGCGCGGGAGCGCGAACACGCCGGTGGAGATGCTCTTGTCGGTCAGCGCGCGGTAGAGGCGGCTGTTTTTGCCGCTGCCGAGAATCGTGCTGAGCACCTGCAACGCGGGATAATCCGGGTGCGTGCCGGCGGGGATTTTGTGGGCGATGCCGACAACGCCGAGTTGGCCGGCGCGTTTGACGACGATGCGGCGCGGGCCGGTCTGCTCCGGCTCCTCGGTGTAGAGCTGCGGGATGGGGTGCGGCGATTTCGGGATGGCGCCGTAGTTTTTCTTGATGAGACCGAGCGCGTTCTCGGAGGTGAAGTCGCCGATGACGGTGACGGTGGCGTTGTCGGGCCAGTAGAAAGTGTCGTAGAATTCGCGGAGTTTCCCGATGGAGACTTTCTCAATGTCGCTGCGCCAGCCGATCGTCGAGTGGTGGTAGGGGTGGGCGACGTAGGCGGCGAAGCCAATTTCCTTGAAGAGCGACTGGATGGGATTGTTTTCGCCGCGTTCGAATTCGTTGCGGACGACGGTCATCTCGGGACGGCGATCGTCTTCGCGCAGCAGCAGGCCGCGGAGGCGGTCGGCTTCCATCTGCACGACGATGGGCAGGTGCTCGCTGCCGAAGGTCTCGTAGTAATTCGTGCGATCGATGGACGTCGAGGCGTTGTTGGTGGCGCCAATGGGGTCGAGGATCTGGTCGACCTTGGTGCCCTTCTCCTTGTTAAAATTTTCCGAGCCCTTGAACATGAGATGTTCGAGGAGGTGGGTGGCACCGGTGGTGCCGGTGACTTCATTGCGCGAACCGACGCGGTAGGTGACCATGAAGGTGATCACGGGCGCCGAGTGGTCGGGCATGAGGAGGACCTGGAGGCCGTTGGTGTCGAGGCGGTATTCTTCGATATCGCCGAGGGTCTTCACGTGCGTGAAGCCATCGACGTTGGCCGGAGCGGCTTGCAGGGCCGTGGCGGTCGCGAGAGCGAGGACTGCGAGGGTTCGTTTGAACATGATGAGTAGGGGAGAACGGGAACCTAGGCTCCGCGAAAGTCACCTCACTGGCAATAGGACAAATGGGTCAAACGGCGGATGGGCGGCGCCGCTATTTGGCTGGTCTCTCTCCGCATAATTTGGCAACCTCCGCGTTCATTCCCTTACCCCCCGCGGCCTTCCGGGAATAATGATACCCGATCGCTGCTCCTATTAACCGTTACTCTGTCCTTTCCGACAATTTCAGTTCCCGTTCGCAAGCCATCGCCTGTGGATGGGAAACGAAAAACAAAACCCAAAATCCAAAACTCGCATGAATAAAACTACCAAAACCATCATCGCCGCCGCGGCGATCGCCGGTCTCTACGCCGGGGCTCTCGTCCTCAAGGCCTCCGCTTCCACCGTGAACGCTGGCACCGCCATCGTGAAGGGTGAAGAGAAGGGCAAGGACTCTTGCAAGGGCAAGGACGGCTGCAAGGGCGGCCACGATTGCAAAGGCAAGAACGACTGCAAGGGCAAGGGCGGCTGCAAGAGCGGCGACCACGGCTGCAAGGGCAAGAACTCCTGCAAGGGCAAGGGTGGCTGCTCGTCCAAGATGGCTGACTAGAAGCCCAAGAGCGCCTGATTCACCTTCGTGTGACCGGCCTCTCTGAGGTCCCGGTCTTTACTCTCCAAAGGGGAGACCGGGCGAAAATCCGG
>JANXWT010000498.1 GCA_025351035.1 Opitutia bacterium
GTTCGTCGACGTGATGCGCTCTTGGAGGAGGCCCATTTCATTCGACAAAGTAGGCTGATAGCCGACGGCGGAGGGTGAGCGGCCGAGCAGCGCGGACACCTCGGAACCGGCCTGTGAGAAACGGAAAATGTTGTCGATGAAAAGCAGCACGTCCTGGTTTTTCTCGTCGCGGAAATACTCGGTCATCGCGAGAGCCGAGAGGGCGACGCGCATACGGGCACCCGGGGGCTCGTTCATCTGGCCGTAGACGAGCGCGACCTTTGATTTCGAGAGGTCGCTCTGCACGATGACACCGGCTTCAGACATTTCGTGGTAGAGATCGTTGCCTTCACGGGAACGCTCACCGACGCCGGCGAAGACCGAGTAGCCGCCGTGCGCCTTCGCGATGTTGTTGATGAGTTCGAGAATGACGACGGTCTTGCCGACGCCGGCGCCGCCGAACGCACCGGCCTTGCCGCCCTTGATAAAGGGGCAGATGAGGTCGATGACCTTGATGCCGGTTTCGAGGATCTCCGCCTTGGTGTTCTGTTCGACGAGCGTGGGGGCCGGGCGGTGAATCGGGTAGCGCTTGGTGTGCGGGACCGGACCCTTGCCGTCGACGGGCATGCCGGTGACGTCGAAGATGCGGCCGAGGACGCCGTCGCCGACGGGCACGGTGATCGGGGCGCCAGTGTCGATGACGGGCCAGCCACGCACGAGGCCCTCGGAGGACGACATTGCGATGGCGCGCACGATGCCTTCGCCGAGGTGTTGCTGCACCTCGAGGGTGAGGAACTGTTTCGTGCCAGCGGCGGTGAAGTCGATGGTCAGTGCCTGGTAGATGGCGGGGACTTGATTCTCCCCAAATTGGACGTCAACGACAGGGCCGATGACTTGGACGATTTTGCCGGTGTTGCTCATATCTTAAACGGGATGCGGGGTGGCGGTGGGTGGAAAGTAATTCAGGCGGCGCTGAACTGCGCGGCGGCGATTTCGAGAATTTCCTGCGTGATGGCGGCCTGCCGGGCCTTGTTGTATTCGAGCGTGAGGTCGCCGAGGAGACTGGTGGCATTGTCCTTCGCGGTTTTCATCGCGACCATGCGGGAGCTGTGCTCGGAGGCCTTGGCACTGAGCACAAGTTGGTAGACGTAGCGATTCACGTAGAACGGGAGGAGCGCGGAGAGCACGGCATGGGCGTTGGGCTCGAAAAGCATGTCGCGGTCGTCGGTGAACTTAGCGATCCCCGCCTCGGAGCGCAGCGTGCTGACGAACTCCTTCACGTTGGTGAGCGGGAGTAATGGGCGCAGGGTGGGCTCCTGAACGAGCGTGTTCTTGTAGCGCGGATAAATGATCTCAACCGTGTCGACCTGCCCCTCAAGATAGAGTTTCGTGATGAACTCGACAGCGATCTTGATTTCGGCGAATGGGACGCGGTCGGTGACCGTGAAGTCGGCGACAATGTCGCGCTTGGTGCGGGCGAGGAATTGGGCGCCCTTGCGGCCGATGGCGACGAACTTGACGGGCGTCTTGATCTCGACGACGAGTTTGAGGAGGTTGGCGTTGAGCGGTCCGCAGAGTCCTTTGTCGGTGGTGATGAGCAGAACGCCGCGGGTCTTGACTTCGCGGCGGGCGAGCAGCGGATGATTGGCTTCGCTGACGCGTGGCGCGAGGGCCGCGAGCATGTCGGCCAGCAACTGCGCATAGGGCCGGCCGGCGAGCGCGGCTTGCTGGGCCTTCTTCATCTTCGACGCCGCGACCAACTCCATCGCCTTGGTGATCTGGCGGGTGTTCTTGACCGACTTGATGCGCCGGCGGATGTCGCGAGTGGAAGCCATGGGGAAAGTCTAGTTGCAGAGCACGAAGATTATTTTGCGGCGAAGGTGCCCTTCCACTCGTCGCAAGCGGTCTTAAGCTCGGCGTCGAGCGCGGCGTCGAGCGCGGCCTTGGTGCGAATCTTGGTGAGGAGGGCGTCTTTGCGGGTGGCGAGGTAGTCGCGGAGCGAGGCCGCGGCGCCGACGACCTGCTTCACTTCGACGGAACTGAAGTATTCCTTCTGCAGCGCCCAAAGGACGGAAACTTGGAGCTCGATGGCAATCGGGTTTAGCTGCGGTTGTTTGAAGAGTTCGACAATGCGGGAACCACGGTCGAGCTGGGCCTTAGTCTTGGCGTCGAGATCGGAACCGAACTGTGCGAAGGCCGCGAGTTCGCGGAACTGGGCGAGCTCGCCCTTGAGTTTGCCGCCGACTTGTTTGGTGGCCTTGATCTGCGCGGAGGAACCGACACGCGAGACGGAGAGACCGACGGAGACGGCGGGGCGGATGCCTTGATTGAAGAGATCGGTCTCGAGGAAAATTTGACCGTCGGTGATCGAGATGATGTTCGTCGGGATGTAAGCGGAGACGTCGCCGGCGAGTGTCTCGACGATTGGTAGCGCGGTGAGCGAGCCCTTGCCGTCGAGGCGTGCGGCGCGCTCAAGGAGGCGGGAGTGGAGATAGAACACGTCACCCGGATACGCTTCGCGGCCGGAGGGGCGCTTAAGGATGAGCGAAATCTGGCGGTAGGCGACGGCATGCTTGGAGAGATCATCGTAGACGATCAGCGCATCCATGCCGTTTTCCATGAACCATTCGCCGATCGAGGCGCCGGAGTAAGGGGCAATGTATTGGTTGGCGGGATTGTCGGCGGCGGGCGCGGCGACGATGACGGTGAACTCGAGCGCGCCGGCGGCTTCAAGGGCCGAGATGGTGCGGACGATGTTCGACTGCTTCTGGCCAATGGCGACGTAGATGGAGTAGACGGGGCGGAAATTCTTGTCGCCCGACGCGAGGCCGACCTTGTTGATGCGGCCCTGGTTGATGATCGTGTCGATGCAGATCGTGGTCTTGCCGGTGCCGCGGTCGCCGATGATCAGCTCGCGCTGGCCGCGGCCGATCGGGATCATGGAGTCGATCGCCATGATGCCGGTGAAGAGGGGTTGCGAAACGGATTTGCGAACGATGATGCCGGGGGCGATCTTCTCGACGGGATAAAATTCCTTGGAGTCGATCGGGCCCTTGCCGTCGACGGGGCGGCCGAGTGCATCGACCACGCGGCCGAGAAGAGCTTTGCCGACGGGGACGGAGAGGAGTTTGCCGGTGGTCTGGACTTCGTCGCCTTCCTTGAGGTTGGAGACGTCGCCGAGAATGACGCAGCCGACCTCGTCTTCCTCGAGATTGAGGGCGATGCCGATGGCGCCGCCGGGAAACTGCACCATCTCATTATACATGACGTCAGAGAGACCGTCGAGTTTGGCGACGCCGTCGGCGACGGTGAGGATGTGGCCGGTGTTCTTCTTGACCGCCTTGTTGGAGAGCTGGGCGATCTGTTGTTCGATTTGTTCGATGACGGTGCTCATGGAGCGGAGGCGCGTTGGTGGGTTAAAGCTGCGGGGTTTTTCGTTAAAGGGAGGCGGCGAGCGCGGCGAGCTGGCCGGCGACGGTGGATTCGTAGACATCGGAGCCGACGCGGACGCGCAGGCCGGCGAAGAGGGCGTCGTTGCGCTGCGCGGAAGCGGTGACAGCGCGGTGGTATTTTTGCGTCATGGCGCTCTCGACGAGCTTGAGCGCCGAGTCGCCAATGGGGCCGGCGTGCTCGATGAGCGCGCGGGACTTGGCAACTTCGGCGGCGATGGCGCGGTGATAAAGTTTCAACAGGGCCAGCGTTTGGCGCGGCTGGATCTTCTCGATGTAACCGAGCACGCCGGCGACCTGCGCAGCGGAGACCTCGCCATTGACGAGGCTCAGCTTGAAAAGCTGCTTCGCGAGAAGCTTGGTCTTTTTATCGCCGCGCATTTTGGAAATCAGATAACGGTGAGCTCTTTCGTGGCGGCCTCGTTGTAAGCGGCGCGCTCGGAGTCCGTGAGTTTCTTGGCGAGGACGCGCTCGGTGGTGGTGACGACGAGGCGGGCGATTTCGCCACGGGCCTGGTCGAGCATCTTGCGGTGCTCGAGCTCGATGGATTGCTGGCCTTTCGCGAGCATGTCGGCAACGCGATCAGCGGTGTCCTTCTGCTGGCGCTCGGCGAGCTCCTTGGCGGTCTTGCGGGATTCGTCGACGATCTTCTGCGCATCGAGCTGGGCGGCTTTGATCAGGGCGGCCGTCTCCTGCTGCGTGGCGGCGAGCTTGGCCTGCATCTCCGTCGCGTATTTGAGGCCGGAGTCGATTTGCTTGGCGCGGTCATCCATCGTGGCGATGATGGGCTTGATGGCGAACCTGTAGAGAACTCCGAGGACGATGAGGAAGCTGATCGCCTGGATGAGGACATACTTCGGTTCGAGGCCGAATTTTTCGGCGATGCCGGGTTCGGCGGCGGCGGTGTGGGCGGCTTCGACGGTGGCGAGCAGGAGGGGCAGCATGGCGGGAAAGGGACTGGCGGCACGAAGGGAAATCCCGCGCGCCGCCGGTGAAGAGGAATTACTTGGCGAGGAACAGCGCGAGAATGCCGAGACCTTCGGCGAGCGCCATACCGATGATGGCCTGAACGAGAATCTTGCCCGAAGCGCCGGGGTTGCGGCCGACGGCTTCAGCGGCTTTGTTGCCGATGAGGCCGACGCCGAGACCGCCGCCGAGGAGGCCGAGACCGCTGGCGATGTTACCCGAGATTTCTGCGAGGAGGTGGAGCATATGTTTGGATTTTTGGTGGTTGCGGTTGCCGCCGTGCGCGCGCGAAGCACGCTCCCGGCAGGAAAGGGTTAGTGGGGCGCCTCAGCGGCGTGGCCATGTTCGGCATGGTCGTCGCCGTGATTGCAGAGCAGGCCGATGTAGACGGAGGTGAGCAGCGTGAAGACGAGGGCCTGGATCAGACCGACGAGCAGTTCCATGAAATAGAAGACAAAAAAGAAGCCGGTGCCATGGAGGAGATTTTCGCCGCCAAAGACATTGCCAAAAAGGCGGACCGATAGGGTGAAGGGGCGGATGACGATCGAAAATACTTCAATGAAACCAACCAAAAGAAAAATAAGCGAAAGAAAGGGGTAGAGCCAGCCGGGGGTTTCCTTCTTGTCGGCTTTGTTGCCGAAGAGATCGATGAGAATTAACTTTGGGCCGGTGAATTTAAGGACAATGATCAGCCAGGCACCGAATGAAACCGCGGCAAGCGCTATGGTGCCGTTGAAATCCGAGGTGAAGGGACGGACAAACGGACGGGTGAGATGAAATTGTCCGTCAATATAGTGGCCTAGGCCAATCGTGCCCACGCCAGGAAGCAGGCCCATCCAATTATGCATGAGAATGAAAATGAAAAACGTGGCGAGAATAGGGAACGCGGTCGGGAAAGCCCGTTTGCCGACGATCGGCTCAAACAGATCGTGCAGGGTTGTGATAAGGGACTCGATGACGGCTTGGCCGCGAGTCGGGAGAAGCTTGGGCTTGCCGACCATCCAAAGCACGAGCGCCACAATGAGCGCAGAGATCGTCCAGCCTGTCAGCATGCTATTCGTGATCACCCAGCCGTGGCCGAAATCAAAAATTTTGGCCGCAGAGGGAGAAACACCGCCGCCCTCGCTGGCCAACGCGGTGGTCGCCGCGAGCAGGGCGGGAGCGAAACCAAGGAACTTTTTGAAGTGCGACATGAGCGGAGGAAAGTGTTTCCGGGGCGTGGAAAGGCCCACTTGGTAGGGGGCCAAGTCGGGGTGCGTCAACCCTCTAAACAAATTCCTTTTTGAGGTAGAGATTAAAATTAGCAGAACAGGCCCCCGCGGGCAGGCGCCGCTAATGGTCGGACAGGCTTGCCCCAAAGCGAAGGGCAGATGATTTTCCTTGCATGGCAAAAACCGAATCATCCGGCGAACTCCTTGCGCGCACGGCGCCGGAATTGCGCGCGAGCGGCGAGCGGAAGCTGGCGCACGATTTTTTCATTCAGGCGACATGGGCGCTGTTGGGGGTGGCGGCTCTCGCGCAGTTATTCCTGCTGGTTTGGCTGGATGTGTAGTCCTGTGGGCGACGAGTGAATGATAGCTGGGCGCCCGAGCCTGAAACACGGTTGTCAGTTCGTGCGCCCAAGGGGAGTCGGGCGCAACGGACCAAGTTTTCGAAGCGGTAAGAAGAAGGGCGACGGCTTCGAAGTATTTCGTGTGATCGGTGCGGAAGAAAAGGCGGGCCCCGCTCCCGGTCCGTTCGGCGGCGGCCTCAAGAAAGTCGGACTGAATCACACGGTTCTTGTGATGCCTCGTCTTTGGCCATGGGTCCGGAAACAAGATCCAAATCTCCTCGAGGGCGACGCGGGACGGGAGCGCTTGGAGAAACGCGCGCGCTTCACACTGCAAGAAGGAACAGTTGAGAAGCTGCGCCCGGGTGCTTTTCTTTTGGGCGCGGAGGATGCGCTCACCACTGATATCAACTCCAACACAGGATTTGGCGGAGTGCGTAGCGGCATAGCTCACCAAAAAATGGCCATGACCACAGCCGACCTCCAGGACAAGGCGCTGCGGGCAAGCGAAACGTTTTTCGAGCGCAGCGCGCAGAATTGCTCGTTGTCGGGCGGCTGCCTCTAGAAAGGTTGGAGCAGGTGGCACCACCCCACTCCGCCGGCGGCCG
>JANXWT010000504.1 GCA_025351035.1 Opitutia bacterium
CATAGGTCTGGCCATCCAGTTTGCCGTAAAGGTTGGAGGGAGTCGGCGTCTGCGTCCACAGTGCCGCCGGCAGGCCCAAGGCGGCGGTGAAAATAGCGGACAGTCGGGCATTCATGGCGAACAGGAGGCTAGAGGAAGGCGGAAGGAGAATTCAAGCGCGGGTGTCCAAATTAGACGCGCATTTTTTGCCAAAGTGCCGCGGGAATCACCTCGGGCCGGGCCTTGAAATCAAAGCCGGCCTGCGCAAGGAGCGCCAGCCACGCCGCGGCGGCCTCCGTCGGGAGCTTGCCGCGCAGCAGCGAGCCGATCTGCTTGCGGCGTTGCTGAAAGCAGGCGCGGATGATGACTTTGATTTCGCGGGCAAAAACGAACGGCTGCGGCCGGCGCACAAGGTTGAAGAGACAGGACTCGATGTCGGGCTGCGGGAAGAAGCAGGACGCCGCCACTTTGTGGCCGGGGGCGATTTCGTAGGCGGATTGGAGAAAAATCGAAATGGCACCGAACAACTTCGTGCCCGGTTGGGCCGCGTAGCGTTGCGCGGCCTCCTGTTGCAGCATGAGCACCAGACAAGCGGGCAGCGGCCCGCTGAGAATCTCATCGAGCCACGGCGTGGCACTGGCGTAGGGAAGATTGGCGACGATCTTGGCAGTGGCTGCGCGCCCGGCGGGCAGTCCCGCGAGCGGATGCCAGACGGCATCACCTTCCATGAGGTGCAGCTGTGGGTGCTGCCCGGCGAGTGTCTCGGTCAGATGCGAGTGGAGATTGCGGTCCTTCTCGATCGCCCACACTGCCGCGCCGGCCGCAAGGAGAGCGGCCGTCAGCGTGCCGAGCCCCGGGCCGATCTCGACGACCGTGTCGCCGGGCTTCACGCCGGCCAGTTCGATGGACTTGCGCACGATGTTGCCGTCGACGAGAAAATTCTGCCCAAGAAAGCGTTTCGGTTCGTGGCCGAGTTTGGCGAGCAACTCGCGGGTGGTGGACGGCGACAAGGGCACAGTTCAGGTTTCGTCTTCCGACTCGAAGTGGAACCGGTGCATGACCCGGTGCACCAACGGCGCAAAGATGACGGCGATGGTTGAGATGAGTGCGATCCCGGCGTAGAGCGCGTAGCAACCGGCGAAGATTTTCGCAGCCGTGGTGTGGAGCACATCGACCGGCCCCATGCCCGACAAGATCATGGCGGCGTTGAGAAAGGCGTCGGTCCAGGCATGCCCGGCGAAGTGGTGATAACCCAGCATGCCGACGGCGAGGGACACTGTGAGCAGGAGGATGCCGTAGCCGATATTCCGCGCGAGCCGGCGGAGAAACAGGTGCCGCGGGAGCAGGGGTTGCTGATGGTGCTCAAACATGGCGGAAGCCGGCGATCAGCACGGTGGGAGGAGGAGATTGTCCATGCGGCCTCCACGAAACACACGAAGCCCGCGAAAGGAACAGGAAAGTATCCGGCTTTTTTCGTGTATTTGCCCGGTTTCGTGGTTACTCAGAATCCCATGAGCGCCATCGACGACCTCCGCGAAACCATGGTCCGGCTGCGAACCGGCTGTCCGTGGGACCGCGAGCAAACCCACGAGTCCCTCACGCGCTGCCTGATCGACGAGGTCAGCGAACTCCTCGACACGATCGATCGGCGCGACATGCCGCACATGCGCGAGGAGCTGGGCGACGTGCTCATCCAAATTATCTTTCACGCGCTGATCGCGGAGGAGGGCGGGCATTTCAATCTCGACGACGTCGCGCGCGAGATCAACGAGAAGCTCGTCCGCCGCCACCCGCACGTCTTCGGCACCGGCCGGCTCGACACCTCCGACCAAGTCATCACGCAGTGGGAGGCGATCAAGGCGCAGGAAAAGAAGAACGGTCCGGCGCCGTCCACGGCGTTCAAGCCGATGCCGCCGCGTTTGCCGGCACTGATGTTTGCCGAGGCTGTTGCCAAGCGCATCGAGAAGGACCAGCTCCCCGCCGCTGGCGTCGTCGATCATGCGCGGATCCAGTCGCTCGGCACCGAACTCACGCCTGAAGACGCCGGTCGCCAGCTCTTCGAACTCGCCGCCGCCTGCCGCCAGCGCGGTTTCGATCCGGAAATGTCGCTGCGCCTCGAAACCGAACGCGTGATGCGCGATGTCGAAACCAAAATCAAATCCCGCGCCTGAGCCGGCCCCGCCGTCCGCCGCTCTTGTCGGCGAGTGGCTCACACCGTTTCTCGATTTCTTGGCCAAAGAGCGGCGCTACTCCGTCTACACCGTCCGCAACTACCGGCAGACGTTCGAGGATTTCTCCGCCTGGCTCAAACAGTCCGGTCGCAACGCGAGCGACTTCGCCGCGCTCACGCCGCGCGACATGCGCG
>JANXWT010000004.1 GCA_025351035.1 Opitutia bacterium
GATACTTCGCCGCACACACCAAGTGATACATCAACACCGATACGTTATGGCTCTTGCGAATGTAGCGACTCTCCATCCCTCACCCTCCCATCCATCCAAGCCGAAGCAAGCTTCGGGGCATTGGACCCATCACGAGTAAAACGGCCGGCAACGAATCGCGCGATGACCTAACGCAGGCGCTGCGAACCCACAAGCCAAACATGGTTGAAACTGCGGCGGACAAGAAAACGCGCCGACCTTACGGACGGCGCGTGGAGAGCGAGAGGAGCGGCGGACTCGGTGAGTCCATCTCCCACTTTAGTTAAGCCTGAGGAGCTTCCGGAGTTGTTTCGACGGCAGGCACGTCGGTGGTCGCGGCGGGTCTCTTGGTGCCGGACTTCTTAGCCTTCTTCTTGCCGCGGGACTTCGAGTAGCCGACGTCGTCGGCTCCGATGAACTCGATCAACGCCATCTCGGCGGCGTCGCCGAGGCGCTGCTGGCCGAGCTTGTAGATGCGGGTGTAGCCGCCGGGGCGCTTCTCGAACTGCGCGACCTTCTCATTGAAGAGGAGGGTGACAGCGGTCTCGTCGCGAATGTCCGTAAGAGCCATGCGGCGAAGATGGATGGCGCTGCCGGAAAGCTTGCCATTTTCCTTGGGCAGCGCGGCGGCCTTCTTGGCCTTGGTGATGACCTTCTCGATGAAGGGACGGAGGGCCTTGGCTTTTGTGAGCGTGGTCTCGATGCGACCGTGCGTGATGAGCGAGGCGCCCATGTTGGAGAGCATCGCTTTGCGGTGCTCGCGGGTGACGCCGAGGGAGGCGCGGTGTTTTTTGTGACGCATTGGGTTTGGTATTTGTCGGCTCCCGATCGGCAATTTGGTTTTCCGAATCCAGGCAAACTTCGGCTATTTTGAGTTAGCGTCAGTTTGGTGGGTCAGGAAAAACCGCTCGCAGCGTTGGGCGGCGCGGACGGCGCGAGAGACGTGGTTAAAAAGTAGTGAGTGGAGTGTAGCGAGTAGAACGCGGGAGTGAGCCGCGACGGAAACGCGCGCTACTCACCACCCGCTAATCGCTACTTTCGGTTAGGCTTCTTTCTTGTTTTCGAGGAGGCGCTCATCGAACTTCATGCCGAGGGAAAGGCCGAGGGCTTCGAGCTTCTCTTTGATCTCGTTGAGGGACTTCTTACCGAAGTTGCGATACTTGAGCATTTCCTGTTCGGTCTTCATAGCGAGCTCGCCGACGGTGGTGATGTTGGCGTTGTTCAAGCAATTCGCCGCGCGGACGGAGAGCTCGATCTCGTTGACAGACATATTGAGGAGCTTGCGGAGCTTGTTCTGCTCCTCGGAGACCTCGGCGGCAACGCTCTCGAACTCGAAGGCCTCGGCCGACACACGGTCGAACACGTCGAGGTGATGCTTGAGGATGGAGGCGGACTGCTTGAGAGCGTCGTCGGGCGTAATGCGGCCGTCGGTCCAGACTTCGAGGACGAGCTTATCGTAGTCGGTGATCTGGCCGACGCGGGTGTTCTCGACGGCGTAGCGGACAAGGCGGACCGGGGAGAAGAGGGAGTCGACCGGGATAACGCCGATGGCCTGCTCTTCCTTCTTGTTGTTTTCGCCGGGGCAGTAGCCGCGACCGGTCTTGATCTCGATATCGGCCTCGAAAGTGCGCTTGGTGTCGAGAGTGCAGATGATCTGCTCTGGATTGATGATCTTGATGTTAGCGTCGGCCTGGATGTCGGCGGCGGTGACGGGACCTTCGCGGTTGACTTTGAGGTGGAGGCGGACGGGCTCGCGCTTTTCGGAAACGATGAGGATTTTCTTCAGGTTGAGCACGATGTCGGTAACATCTTCGACGACGCCGTCGATGCTCTGGAACTCATGGTTGACCTCTTCGATCTTGATCGAGGAGATGGCGCTGCCCTCGATGGAACTGAGGAGCACACGGCGGAGGGAGTTGCCAACGGTGTGGCCATAGCCGGCCTCGAAGGGCTCGGCGATGAACTTGGCGTAGGTGGCGGTGGCACCCTCTTCGACCTTGGTGAGTTTGGAGGGCAATTCGAATTTTCCGAGACGCTTGGGCATGGGAGGTGGGAGTTGGTAGAGTTAAGGAATAAGGTGGAAGCGACCGAAAGAAAACAATCAGAACCGCGAGTAGAACTCGACGATGAGCTGCTCGTTGATGGAAGGTTCCATCTCGTCGCGCGTGGGCAGGCGGGTGCAGGTGCCTTTGAGGGCCTCGTCCTGACGGGTGAGCCAGCCGGGGACGACGTGGGCGCGAGTTTCCTCGATGGCGCGGGTGGCCATCTGGCGGGAAGAGTTGACGGGCTTGATCTCGATCTCGTCACCCTGTTTCACGGTGAAACTGGCGATGTCGACCTTGCGGCCATTGACGCGGGCGTGGCCGTGATTGACGAGCTGGCGGGCTTGGGCGCGGGACTTGGCGAAACCAAGGAGGTAGATGACACTGTCGAGGCGGGTCTCGAGAAGCTGGAGGAAGCGTTCGCCAGTGACGCCGCGCTCGCGCTTGGCGATGGCGAACGTGCGGCGGAACTGGCGCTCGAGGAGGCCGTAGATGAAGCGGAGCTTCTGCTTCTCGGCGAGGCCGGTGGCGTATTCCGACAGCTTGCGGCGCGACTTCGGGCCGTGGACGCCAGGAGGATAATTACGGCGTTCGAAAACCTTCGGCGAACCGACGATGAACTGGCCGAAGCGACGGCTGACGCGAGTGGATGGTCCTGTATAGCGAGCCATGGTAATAGATAGTTGGCGGGTTGGGAGTCAGGTTAGACGCGACGGCGCTTGCGCGGACGGCAGCCGTTGTGCGGCACCGGAGTCACGTCGATGATGGAGGAGATTTCGAGGCCGATCGCCTGAAGACCGCGGATGGCGGAGTCGCGACCGAGACCGGGACCGCTGACGCGAATCTGCACTTCCTTCAGGCCATGGGACATGGCGTTGCGAGCGGCATCCTGCGCGACGACTTGGGCGGCGTAAGCGGTGGACTTGCGCGAACCGCGGAAGTTGCATTTGCCGGCGCTGGACCAGGCGATGACGTTGCCCTTCGAATCAGTGATGGAGACGATGGTGTTGTTGAAGGTCGCGGCGACGTTGGCGACGCCGGAGGCGACATTCTTCGAGCCCTTGGCTTTGCGGACCTTGATGGTCGCCAGCTCTTCCTTGAGGAGGTCCTCAGCGGAGGCGGACTTCGGCACGCCGCCGACCAGCTCAACGGGCTTGGCGGGAGCGGCCTCAGCCGCGGGAGGTGTGATGAATTCGGAGTCGGGCTTGGCGGCCTTCGGGCCCTTGTTGTGCTTGGCGTCGGCTGCTGGAGCGGTCGCGGCGGCGTCCTTCTTGGGCGTCTTTTCTTTCTTGGGTGCGGATTTCTCGTCGGACATGAGATGTGGTTTTTAAGATTAAACGGCTTCCTTGACCTTGGAAACGCCCACGGTCTTGCGCGGACCCTTGCGGGTGCGGGCGTTGGTGGAAGTGCGTTGGCCACGCACCGGCAGGCCGCGGCGGTGGCGGATGCCACGATAGCAATTGATGGCCTGGAGGCGCTTGAGGTTGCCGGCGATGTCGCGGCGCAGATCACCCTCCACCACCCACTTCTTATCGGTGATGATGTGGAGGATTTTGTTCAGCTGCTCCTCGGTGAGATCCGAGGCGCGCATGTCGGGGTTGAGGCTGGCGGCCTCGATGATCAGATCGGCACGGGCAGGGCCAATGCCGTAGATGTAACGGAGGGAAAATCCGACTTTCTTTTTGGCGGGGAGTTCGACGCCGAGGAGACGTGGCATAGTATTGGTTAGTTAAAGTTTGCTGATGGAAAGTGGAAAGTGATGGTGAAAAAATTGGTTCAGAAGGCGCGCGGGAT
>JANXWT010000029.1 GCA_025351035.1 Opitutia bacterium
GTCGTGCGCGTGACGGACCAGGAACTGATTGTCATTGAGCGGAAGCTCATCGGCGGCTGGGGGATGTTCAAGCGCGTGCCGCTCCCGTCCCGGACGAACCTGAAACCGTAACCCGAGCTGGTCCCATTCGATGAATCTTCGACCCTGCCTGTTTTTTTTGCTCCCCGTCGCGAGCGCTTTCGCCGACGTGCGGTTGCCCGCGTTTTTTTCCGATCACGCCGTGCTTCAGCGCGACAAGCCGCTGCCGGTCTGGGGATGGGCCGCGCCGGGCGAGCAGGTGAGCGTGGCGCTCGGCGCGCAAAAGGGCGCGGCGACTGCGGGCGCGGACGGCCGATGGATCGTGCGGCTCGCGGCGCAACCGATGTCGAAGGTGCCGCTCACGCTGACCGTAACCGGCAAAAACAAGATCGAGATCAAAGACGTGCTGCTCGGCGACGTTTGGCTGTGCAGCGGGCAGTCGAACATGACGATGCCGGTGAGCGCATTTTCCAAAATCCCGGAGTATCCCGACGATCTCAAGGCGGCGGCGCAACCGCTGATCCGGCAATTTGGCGCGAAGGATGTTTCCGCCATCGAGGCGCAGAGCGACATCGCGGGAACCTGGGCGGTCTCCAGCGCGAAGACGGTCGGCACCTTCAGCGCGGTGGGCTACCACTTTGCCCGCGCGCTGCATGCGCAGACCGGCGTGCCTATCGGCATCCTGCGTGCCGCCAAGGGCAGCACCGTCATCGAGATGTGGCTGTCGCAGGAGACCATTCTCACCACCCCTGGGATTGCGCCGCTGGGCGAAAAGTTGCGCGCCGCCATGACCGCGTGGGAGCAGGCCCGGCAGCAAGCCATCGCTGCGGGCAAGAAGCCGGATGCCGCCGACTTTCCGCCGCACCCGATGAGCGAGGCCGGCGCGCTGCGCCCGCGCTTTGCCACCCGCTACAACTCGATGATCGCGCCATTTGCCGGCATGGCCCTGCGCGGCATCGTCTGGTATCAGGCGGAAACCAACTCGCTCAACCCTCAGCTCACCGCTGCATACCCAGCGGCCCAGCACGCGCTGGTGGACTCGTGGCGGCGGCTGTTTGGCGACGAAGCCCTGCCATTTCTCTACGTCCAGCTTCCTAACTATCGAGACGTTAGCAATGACCCTGGCGTAGTCGAGAATTGGGCACTGATGCGCGAGAGTCAGGCGAAGTGTCTGGAAATCCCCAACACCCACATGGCCGTCACTATTGTGCTGGTCACTTTCACCGGCTCGAACACCGTGTGGGCTTACTTCGATGACAACAAGGACGGCGTCGCCGACCGCCGCGAAATCGCCTACGAGGGCGGAACCAACGGCGGCAACATCGAGCACCAAAACTCGGGCATGGTGTGGAATCTCGACAACACGATTTGCACAAACGATTTCCGCTTTCGCTACGCCGACGGGAAGCTGATTGCGGGCAAACATGCCGTCGGGCGCATCAGCCAATGGGGCCTCTCGCGCGATGACGACGGGCGGCTTTTTTGCACATGGGCGGGTGGCGCGAACCCGGCGCATTCCTTTCAGCTCCCGGCGGGCTATCCCATTTTGAAAGTGCCCGAGCACGCCGACGGCTACCGCATCCCTTATGCGTCGTGCAAAGTGTGGGACCAGTCTTCGGGCGGCTACAAAACGGCCGAGCAGCGCATCCTGCGTGACTTCTCCGCGTGCTGCGGGCAGACCGTTTTGCGCAGCCAGCTCATGCCGGAATTTTACGGGCGCGTCGTCACCTGCGAGCCCGTCGGGCGGCTGCTGCGCATGAGCCGCATTGATTGGAAGGACGGCCTCGGCGTGGCGGACAACGCGTTTCCGAAAAGCGAATTCATCCGCAGCACCGATGCGTATTTCCGCCCTGTGTGGAGTGAGACGGCACCGGATGGGACCTTCGTTTTCTCCGACCTGTATCGCGGCATCATCCAGGAAAAGACTTGGTTCCCCACCACGGGCAGCCGCGAGGACTGGGTGGCGAGGTATCATCGCGTGAAAAAGTGGGGCATGATCGAGGTCGTCCGCCACGGTCGCATCTACCGGATGGTGCCCGAAGGAAAGCAGCCCGGACCGCAGCCACGGATGCTCGACGAGACGCCCGCGCAACTTGTCCCGCACCTCGCGCATCCGAACGGCTGGTGGCGCGACACCGCGCAGATGCTCCTCGTTTCCCGCGCGGATAAATCCGTCGTGCCCGCGCTCACCGCGATGGCTGCCAGTCACGCCGATGCGAACGCGCGCATCCACGCGATGTGGACACTCCAGGGTCTCGACGCATTGCCAAAGCAAACCATCATCGCCGCGACGAAACACGACAGCGCGCGTGTCCGCCGGGCAGCCGTGCAACTCGCCGAGCCGCTGCTCGTGGCGAAGGACGCCGATGTCGCGAAGACGTTCGCCGCCATGCTCGGCGACGCGGACGCGCAGGTCCGCACCCAGCTCTTCCTCGCCTATCGCGCCGCGGGGCAGGAAGCCCCGGCGGAACTCACCGCCAAGCCCGCGCCCATCATCGCCGCATTGCTCGGGAAGGAAAAATCCGACGGCCTGCAAGGTGCGCTCACCGAATCCGC
>JANXWT010000059.1 GCA_025351035.1 Opitutia bacterium
GTCACGGTGAAGCCCATGGCGAAAAATCTCCGCTGCGCCTCCGCGCCGAACCAGTCCCACTCCGGCCCGCGCATCGCGCGCACTTTGCCCTCGGGTGCGGTTCTGCCCAGAGTCTCCGGCCGCACACTCCAGGTCGTCGCGCGGCGCGCATTTTTCTGCAACGACGCGAGCAACTGTTGCGTCCAAGCCGACGGCGGGCCGCACGGCAATTCATCTCCGGCGATGAGCGTGCGCCCCGCGTGTCCGCCGAAACCCGCCCGGCGGTAGGTGCTGCGGCTGCCGAGCACGAGCGGCACGTCGACCCCGCCCGCGATGGCCAGCCACGCCCGCGCACCTGTCTTCGTCGCCCCGAATGTAGCCACCGCATCCGCCGCCACCCGCACCGGCCGGTCGCGCGGCAAATCCTCCGCGCCGATGCGCGCCGTGAATCCGCCGCCGCACCACGCGAGCAAAGTCTCCTCCGCGAACCGTAGTTCCGGCCCTTGCAAAGTCATCTCGAGCAGCGCCGCGCTTTCGCTGTTTCCCACGAGCATATTTGCCACGCGCGCCGCGAATGCATCGACCGCTCCGCCGACCGCGACGCCGAAGCGCTGATAGCCCGGCCGGCCGAGGTCCTGCACCGTGGTGAACGCGCCGCCTTTGAGCACCTTCAGCATCGGAGACCTCCGATGCTAAAAGCTCCAAACTCCAACCGCCAAGCTCCAGAGAAACGGTAAATGCTCCAACGCCAAAGCAGCGCCCTAGTATTTCCCGATTTCAGTATCTGGGTATTCACTGGAGCTTGGATGTTGGAGCTTGGAGCTTTCATTTGCCTTCATCCATCCGCGCGAACTCCTCGAGCGTGATCGCGCGGAACTTCACGCGGTCGCCGGCGAGGAGCAGCGTCGGCGGATTTTGCTCGGGGCGGAACATCCGCAGCGGTGTGCGGCCGATGAGATTCCAGCCGCCGGGCGTCACCAGCGGATAAATCCCCGTCTGCGCGCCGCCAATTCCCAGTGACCCGGTCGGCACGGTCGGGCGCGGCGTCGCGCGCCGTGGCGTGGCCAATTCCTTCGGCAAACCGCCGAGATAAGCAAAACCCGGCGCGAAACCCACGAGGTGCACGAAATACTCCGCGCGGCTATGGCGCTTGATAACTTCCTCCGGTGAAATTTTCGCCTGTGTCGCCACGACGCCGAGGTCGGGGCCAAAGTCACCGCCGTAGCAAATCGGAATCTCCACCGTGCGACCCTGCGTCTTTTCGGTTTTTGGCGGATGCGCCAAGACTGCTCGCACGCGCGCCTCCAGCCAGCCGGCGATGCCCTCGAGGGGCGCGCCAGCTTCCGCCACGCGCAACGGATCGTAGAACAGCGTCACCGTCGTGTAGGCCGAGGTCAGCTCATGCACCGCGGGCAAGCGCGCGGCTTCGAGCGTCTGCAACGCCGCTTGCACGCGACGATGGGTCGGTTCGTCGATTTGCTCTCCGAGTTCGATTCGCAGGGCCGTGTCGCCCAACGGCGTGATCAGCATGGCCGATTCGTAGCCTGTCCATTTCGCTTGGCAGCAAAAAAACGGGGACTGCGCATATTTTGGCAAAGTGTGGGCCGAACCTTTCCTTTTGGGCGGTTGAGGTTGCGCTTTCCCGAGGGATTAACTTCAAAAAGAGCCACATGTCCCTCCGCCGTTTTCCCACGCAAACGATGGTCGTGCTGCTGGTGATGCTCATCACCGGCTGCAAGGACCGCGAAATCACCGCCTACCGAGCACCGAAGGATGCCGCCCAACCAGTGCCGGGCTCTCCGGTCGGGATGGCCAATACCAACGACCTGCCTCCGGGCCATCCCCCGATTGGCGGCACTCCCGCCACGACACCGGCTGATGCCAGCGCCCCGATGGCTGGTGCTCAGATGCGCGGCGGTGGCGGCATCCCGGTTGTCACCGAGGGCAACGCCATCACTTGGGCGGCGCCGACGCATTGGATCGCCAAGCCCAACGGCGCCGTCCGCAAAGGCAGCTACACCGTCCCGGGCGACGGCGGCGCGACCGCCGATCTGTCCATTACTGCGTTCCCCGGCGACACCGGCGGACTGTTCGCCAACGTCAACCGCTGGCGCGGCCAAGTCGGCCTCGCACCGATTGCCGAGTCCGAGCTGCAAGGCAGCCTCGAACACCTCGACACGAACGGATTCCATATCGAAATCGTCACACTCGCCGGCACGAGCAACAGCCTCCTTGGCGCCATCGTGCCCTTCAATGGCCAGACGTGGTTCTTCAAGCTGGCCGGCCCCGCCGCGATCATCACAAAGGAGAAAGCCGGCTTCAGAGACTTCCTGCGCACCGTCAAACCCGCCCAACTATGAACACCGTGACGCGCCTCCTCCGCGATTTCTTCGTCTCGCTCCAGCTAACGGTGGTCCTGCTCATCCTCTCGCTGGTGCTCGTCTTCGTCGCCACGCTCGACCAAGTGAACCTCGGCATCTGGGCCGTGCAGGAAAAGTATTTTCGCAGTCTGTTCGTGATGTGGACGGCACCCGGCACCGGCCTCGCGCTCCCGGTTTTCCCCGGCGGCTATCTCATCGGCAGCCTGCTCCTCCTCAATCTCGTGTTCGCACATATCTATCGCTTCCAGCTGACGTGGAAAAAACTCGGCATCCAACTCGCGCACGCCGGCATCATCCTCCTGCTCATCGGCGAACTCCTCACCGGTTTGCTCCAGCAGGACAGTTACCTGCGGCTCGACACGGGCGAGACCAAGTCCTTCTCCGAAAGCCAGCGCGGCATGGAGCTCGCCATCCTCGACCTGACCAACCCCGCCTACGACGAAGTCGTCGCGGTGCCCGAGAGCGTCATCGCCGAGAAAGGCCTGATCCAACACCCAAAGCTCCCCTTCAAGGTTCGCATCCAAGGCTACCACCCGAACGCCACGATGCAGCGCCGCGAGCAAGCCCCCGGCGCCGCGCCGACTCTGGCCACCGCCGGCATCGGCACGCAGATCGCGCTTGTGCCGCTCCCCATCACCTACAAGACCGACGAGCGCAACATGCCCGCCGTCTACGCCGAAGTGCTCGGCACCGAAGGCTCGCTCGGCATCTGGCTGCTCTCGCCCGCGCTCGGCATGCCGCAGACCTTCTCGTATCAGAACCGCAACTTCCAGCTCACGCTCCGCTCCACGCGCTACTACCGGCCGTTCACGGTGCAGCTGCTCAAGTTCACCCACGACAAATATCCCGGCACGGAGATTCCGAAAAATTTCGCCAGCCGCGTCCGCGTGAAGAGCGACGACAAGCAGACCGACCGCGAAGTCCTCATCTTCATGAACAACCCGCTGCGTTACGGCGGCTACACGTTCTACCAAGCCGGCTATGAAAACAACGACCAGACCTCGATCCTCCAGGTCGTGCGCAACCCCGGTTGGCTCATCCCCTACGTCTCGTGCATCATGATGGGTCTCGGTCTCTGCATCCAGTTCGGCTTCCACCTCACCGGCTTCATCCGCAAACGCTCCGCCGTCACCTGATTCTACACCAAGGAAGCAAAGGACGCGAAGAATCATGCACCCGAAATACACCAAAGCCGACGCGCTGTCGCCCAAGGTTATCGGAGCGGCCATCGAAGTCCACAGACACAAAGGCCCCGGACTGATCGAGAGCATCTACGAGCGCTGTCTCATGCGCGAATTGGAGCTGCTCGGTATCCCGGCCATTAATCAACGCGTTGTCCGCGTTGAATACAAAGATCTCGTTTTTGACGAACCGCTGCGCCTCGACGTGCTGGTGGACGACTGTTTGCTCGTCGAAAACAAAGCCGTCGAAAAAATTCTGCCGATTCACAAGGCCACGCTGCTCTCCTACATGAAACTGCTCGATATTCCGCTTGGCCTGCTGATCAACTTCCATGAGCCATTGCTCAAAGACGGTATTGTCCGCCTGATCTTACCCGGTGCTAGCCGCCTCTGAACCTTTGCTCCCTTCGCTTCCTTTGTGTAAACCATGAAAAAATATTTTCCCCTCGCCCTGCTCGTCCTCTTCGCTGTCTACGTCGCGAGCACGCTTGCGCCGCTGAAAAATCCGACGGCACTCGACCTCCGCGGCTTCAGCCGCCTGCCAGTCCTCATCAACGGCCGCATCAAGCCCCTCGACACCGTCGCGCGCACTTCCCTGCTCATGATGCAAGGCCGCCAGCGTGTCGTCACGCCGAGCGGCGCCACGATTATTCCCGCGCAGTGGCTGGCCGATGTGCTCTTCGATCCGAAGAAGGCCGACACCTACAAGATTTTCCTCATCGAGAATCAGGAGGTCGTCGACCTGCTCAACCTCAAGATCGAGGACGGCGACGGCAAAAAACGTTTCTCCTACGACCAACTGCGCAAGGGCATGCCTGAGCTCGACCATCAGGCCCGTCTCGCGGACCAGACTGAGGAGCCGCTGCGCACGCCGTTCCAGCGCCAAGTCATGCATGTCTACGACCGCGCGCTGCAATACATCCGCCTGAAAAACAGCGCGCAGCTCGCCGACGCTCCCGATTTCCTTGCGGAGTTGATTACCTTCCAGAAAGCGCTCCCCGTCGGCCTCGCCGCGATCAACGCCAAGCAACAGGGCAAGCCCGCGAGCGACGACGCCGTGAAAGCGATGAACGAGATGCGCGACCGCTTCACCTACATGGACGAAGTCGGCTATCTGCACGTCGTGCCGCCGGCGAAGACTGACACCGATCCCACGCACTGGCGCACGGTCGGCTCGGTGCTGCTCGATTCGTTCGGCACCGGCAACGTCGACCCCGACGCCATGGGCTACGCCGCCCTCGGCTACGCGTGGCGCAAGCAGGACGCCAAGCAGTTCAACGAACTCGTGAAACTCTTCAGCGACCGCATCGGCACGCGCTTCGTGCCGCAGATGGAGAAGAGCAACGTCGAGTCGCGCTTCAACTCCGCGCAACCGTTCTACACCGGCATCGTCCTCTATGTCGCCGCGCTGCTCCTCGGTCTGTTCTCGTGGCTGATTTGGCCGGAGGCTTTCGGCAAAACCGCGTTCTACCTGCTCGGTCTCGGCTGGCTCGTCGCCACCGCGGGCATCTTCACCCGCATGTGGCTCGAAGGCCGTCCGCCCGTCACCAATCTCTATTCGTCGGCGCTCTTCGTCGGCTGGGGGGCGGTGCTGTTC
>JANXWT010000186.1 GCA_025351035.1 Opitutia bacterium
ATGTTGGTGAACGGCAGGACGGCGATGGATTTTTCATTCACAACCGGAGCAGTCGGCGCGGCGGGCGCGGCTTTTGTTTCGGTGACCAGCTTCGGCGGCATGTCGGGAGGCGCCGACTTGCGCGTCGCAAAAAACACGACCGCCACGGCGACGGCCATGGTGCCGAGAAAAATCCACAGCGCGACGGGCGAGCGGCGCTGGGTGGGTGGGCTGGCGGGCTCGGGTGCGGCAGGTTGCACGAGGGCACTCTCGACCGGGGCACTTCCGCCCAGGAGAGTCTTGACCCGCGCGACAAACGCCGGGGTCGTCTCGCCTCCCGGCAGCCGTGTCCATTGCACCTTGAGAAAAGCATCCGGCACTTGTGCGGCACGCTCGTTGGTGGCATCAATCGCCACCGGCACGATGAAGGCTTTGCCCTTGGCCATGAGATATGACCGGTCCTCGGCCAGCTTCCATTCCAAGCGAAAATAACCCTCCAGCCGCGCCTGGGTGTTCGCCGAGATCACCGGGACGAACAGGGCGCATGAATTGATCTGCCCGCGAATCTTCGCATCCCACGTGTCGCCTCCGCGCAGTTCGCTCTGATCGAACCATACCTCCACGCCGAAACCCCGCAGCACCTCGGCAATGCGCCGTGCCGCGTCCGTGTCCTCACGAGCGTAGCTGAGGAAGACCGCGCCAGAGGGGAGTGTTGGTTCCGGCATAAGGTGGTTTACCTGATGCCCTCCGCGCCGAATGCTTGCCAGCCTAAAGCGGATGCCGCGGCCGCCAGCCGTGATGTCCATCGAGACCAGTCGCGACGGGTGCGGAGGTTCTTGGGTGGCGGGAAAAAACGAGACCGAGACCGTTGCCGTGGAAAACCGGGTGACGGCAAAATGGGCGGGATTTGCGGCGAGAGGCTCCGGAATTGCGGCTGGGGTCGGGCCGCTCGGACACGACGATTCTGCTCTTGAAATTATGCGCGGCTGTGTGAGTGCTTCGCATGTGATTGCTCGTGAAAAACCCAACTGGCCGCTGATCACCGGCGTCTGGACCGTGGCGGGACTGCTCATGGTCGGGCAACTCTACTTGGAGCTGATCTGGCCGGTGACCTGGGGCACCCTGCTGGGAGGCAATCACACCTACATCATCTTCACGCAACTGTCGCGGGCGGTGCTATGGATTCCGTTGACGCCGGTGGTGTTCGCGCTGCGGCGGCGGATTCCGCTGCGCGGGTGGTGGTGGCCGACGGGCCTCGGGCTGCACCTGGCGTTCGCAGTGCTGTTCATGATGTGGATCCTCGTCGTGCGCGCCTGGGTGTTCAACGTGGTCTGGATGCAGCCGATGGTCGGAAACTTCAGTCTCGACGCGATCATGGACCGGTTTGCGGTGCGAACGCTGACGGATTTCTTCATCTATTGGATCCTGCTGGGCGTGGGCTACACGCTGGACATCCAGCGCGCCAATCAGGCGATGGCCGTGCACGAGAGCCAGCTCAACCAGTTCCTGGCCGAGGCGCAGCTCAGCGCCCTGCGCCAGCAGATGCACCCGCACTTCCTGCACAACGCACTCAACGTCATTGCCGAGCTCGTGCGCGGCGGGCGCAACGCCGAGGCGGTCGGTGCAATCGTCAAGCTCAGCTCGCTCCAGCGCACGTTGCTCAGCAATGTCGCTGATCGCGAGGTGCCGCTGGCGGACGAATTGGAGTTTATCGAGAAATTTCTCGACCTCGAGCGGCTGCGTTTCGGCAACCGGCTGACGGTGCGGATCGAGGCGGATGCCGCCGTCCGCCGCGCACTGGTGCCGAGCCTGCTGTTGCAGCCGCTCGTCGAGAACGCGACGAAGCACGGCATCGGGCGCCGCATTGCTCCGGGCACCGTGGGCATCACCGCCACCCGGCAGGGCGACCGGCTGCGGTTGGAAATCACCAACGATGTGCCCGAGAATGGCGAGGCCGAGGAAGAGGGAGACGGCGAGGTTTCTCCCGGCATCGGACTCGCCAATCTCCGCGGGCAACTCGAACGGCTCTACCCGGGAGAGCATCGATTTGAATTCACTCTGCCGGCCGGCCGGCCGGCGCAAGTCGTGGTGGAACTGCCCTGCCGATTCGGACCGGCCGGCGTTTCCTCCCCCAACCAACATGCCAAACCAGAAACTTAGAACCCTGATCGTCGACGACGAGCCGCTCGCGCGCCAGACGGTGCGACGGTTGCTCGCCGCCGACCTCGAGATCGAGATCGTCGGCGAATGCGGCGACGGCAAAAGCGCGCTGAAAGCCATCACGAGTCTCAAGCCCGACTTGGTTTACCTCGACATCCGGATGCCCGGCCTCTCGGGCCTGGGTGTGCTGACTAAAATCAAGCCGACTGACCGGCCGGCGGTGATCTTCGCGACCGCTTACGACGACTTTGCTTTGAAGGCTTTTGAGCTGTTCGCCGTGGACTACCTGTTGAAACCGTTCACCGACGAGCGTTTTTCCGAGAGCTTGCTCAAGGGCAAGCAGCGGGCACGCCGTTCGGGCGGCGGCGCGCTCGACGCGACGATCGATTCCCTGCTCGAACATTATTCCCGACGGAATCCGCCGCCCGGCGCCTCGCGGGCATACACGGCGGCGATGCCGTTCAAGGTCGGACTCGACCGGCATTTGCTGCGCCCGTGCGACATTCGCTGGATTGAGGGCCAGAGCGACTATGTGCGCATCCACACGACCAAACAGCCCGTGTTAATCCGCCGCACGATGAGCCATCTCCTGACGCAATTGCCGGCGGGCAAATTTGTGCGCATCCACAAATCCGCGATCATCAATCTCGACTACATCAAGCGCATGCGCTCCGCGTGGTCAGGCGATTGGGCGCTGGAACTCGACGATGGCACGCAGCTCAAGGTCAGTCGCAACT
>JANXWT010000198.1 GCA_025351035.1 Opitutia bacterium
GAGACCGAGGGCGAGCACGCCGCGCAGGGCGGTGCCACCGCCTACGCCGTGCAAGGCCGCCGCACCGTCAACTTCACCTCGGGCCAGGGCCTTGTTTACGCGATGGAGCAATACTACCACGCGCCCGGCAAACTCTCCACCATGGTCCTCCAGGTCGGCGCGCGCGCGCTCACCAAGCACGCTCTCAATGTCCACTGCGGCCACGACGACTTCTACGCCGCCCTCGACACCGGCTGGACCATGCTGATGGCGAAGGACGCCCAGCAGGCCGCCGATCAGTCGATTATCCTCCGCAAGGCCAATGAGCTCTCGCTCAACCCGGGCATGAATATCCAGGACGGCATGCTCACGACCCACTCCGAGCGCATGTATCTCGCACCCGAGGCCGAGCTGCTCCGCGAATTCCTGGGCGCGGTCGACGACCGGATCGACTGCCCGACCCCGGCCCAGCGCGAACTGTTCGGCCCGCGCCGCCGCCGCGTGCCCGAGATGATGGACTTGAAGAACCCGATTCTCCTCGGGCCGGTGCAGAACCAGGAGCACCATATGAACGGCGTCGTCGCGCGCCGGAATAATTTCAGCGAATACATCCTCGGCTTCCTCGACCAATGCTATGCCGAATTCGGCCGGCTCACCGGCCGCCACTACGGCTTCGTGTCCGAATACCGGACCGCCGACGCCGACACTGTCTTCATCTCGCTCGGTTGTGCCGCCGAAAACATCGAGGCCGCCTGCGACTACCTCCGTGGTCACCGCAACGCGAAGGTTGGCTCGATTCACGTCAACGTCATCCGGCCGTTCCCCGAGGCCGCCGTCATCCACGCCCTCCGCGGCAAGAAAAACGTCATCATCCTCGAACGCACCGACGAGAGCCTCGCCGGCGACAACCCATTGGCCCGCGACATCCGCGTCGCCTTCGGCAAAGCCCACGAGGCCGCCCAATTCGGCGGTGCCCTCCCGGGGCTCACGCCGGCTGAAACACCGCGCCTCTTCCGCGGCGCCTACGGCATCGGCTCGCGCGACTTCCGCCCCGAGCATACGCTCGGCGCCTACGAGTTCGCTACCGGCGCGTGTCGCCGGCAGGACGGCCGCAGCGCCGCCGACGGCGAGACGTTCTTCGTGCTCGGCGTCAATCATCCCTATGCGGTCATCAGCAAAGATACCCCTTCGCTGCTCCCGGAGGGTGCCATCGCCGTTCGTTTTCACTCCATCGGCGGCTGGGGCATGATCACGACGGGCAAGAACCTTGGTTCCATCATCGGCGACTTCGGACAATTCATCTCGGAGCAAAATCCGACCTACGGCCCCGACGGCGCACTCGATGAAAAACTCTTCGTGATGGCCAACCCGAAATACGGCTCCGAGAAAAAAGGCGCCCCCACCAATTACTACCTCACCGTCGCGCCGTCGCAGATCAAGGTGAACTGCGAACTCAACCACGTCGACGTCGTGCTCTGCTGCGACCCGAAAGCCTTCACCCACACCAACCCGCTGGAGGGTTTGAAAAAAGGCGGCTCCCTCGTCTGGGAATCCAGCGAGTCGCCCGAGGTCGCCTGGCAGCGCATCCCGGCGAAATACCGCCAGTTCGTTCAGGAAAACAACCTTCGCGTCTTCATCCTACCCGGCTTCGACATCGCCCGCCAAGCCACTGAGCAGGTCGAGCTGCAGCTCCGCATGCAGGGGAACTCCTTCCTCGGCGCATTCTTCCGCGTCTCGCCGTTCCTGAAAACCTTCGGGATCTCCGAGGAGCAGTTCGCCAAGGTCGTCCGCAAGCAATACGAGAAAAAATTCGCGCGCTTCGGCGACGCCGTCGTCGAGTCCAACATGACCGTGATGACCGAGGGCTTTTCGCGCGTGCAGGAAATCAAGATCGGCCGCGGCGACGACCCCGACCGCTCGTCGATGCGCAATCCGCTGCTCGCGCCGCTCGGTGACCACCATTTCCCCCCGACCGCGGGCTGCAGCCCGTCCGGCTGCGGCAGCGTGCCCATGCCAGCCGCGCAGGCCGCGCGCGCGCCGTTCCAGACGCTCGCGAAATTCGACTCCGAATTCCGCGCCGGCCTCGGCTACCACCAGCCGGCGGGGCCGCTCGCGTCCGTCGGCGTCATGGGCGCCGGCACCGGCGCGACCCAATCCAAATACGTCGCCCGCCGCGAGACACCCGTGTTCATCGCCGAGAATTGCACCCAGTGCATGGCGTGCATCACCGCGTGCCCCGACACCGCGCTGCCCAACACGGCGCAAGAGGTCGCCACCGTGCTCAAGACCGCGGTCAACAACTACGTGACCGATATCGCCGACCGGCGCGCGTTCGGCACCGAAATCACCGGCCTCGAGCAGCGCGCGCGCGCGCGCATGAACGAATCCGTCAAAGCGAAGTCCGGCGTGCCCTTCAAGGACATCATCCGTGACGAGGTCGCCGCACTCACCACGATCTCCGCGCAGGCCAAGGCCGAGTTGACCGGCATCATCGCCAAACTCCCCCTCGCCTACAACAACGTCCCCGCCATCTTCCGTTCGCTCGAGTCGAAAACGCCCGGTGCCGGCGGACTGTTCTCCATCTACGTCTCCGACCTCTGCAAGGGCTGTGGCGAATGCGTGCAGGTCTGCGGCGACCACGACGCCCTCCGCATGACGCGCGAGACCGAGGAACTCAACGCCGAGCTCACCACCGCGCAGGTTTTCTCACGCTTGCTCCCCGACACTCCGCAGAAATTCCTTGGCCTTTACGACGACAACGACGCCGCCGGTTCCCGCGAGGCCGCGCTCCGCAATCACCTCATGGTGCGGCGCAATTACGAGGCGCTCGTCTCCGGCGACGGTGCCTGCGCCGGTTGCGGTGAAAAGAGCATTCTCCGCGCCGCCGCCTCGATCACCGAGGCCTACATGCGCCCGCTCTATCACAAGAAGGCCGACCGCCTCCGCGTCAAGGCCACGCGCCTCGCGCAGGAAGGCGCCGGCAAGCTCGCCGCGCTCAAGGCCCGCAGCGAAACCGAATACCAGCTCCTCCGCAAAACCTACGCGCATGTCGTCATGGGCCTCGGCGGCGAAAACGACCGCGACACCGCCAAGCGTATCGCCGACTATGAGCAAGCGCACGGGACTATCACCGACGCGCAGCTGCTCGGCGGCCTCGCCGCCGTCCTCGAGCAAGACGCCTTCAACCACAAGGAACTCCAGTCCGTCGCCGGCCGCCGCGCGAACGGCATGTCCGTGATGATGATGGGCGCGAGCACCGGCTGTAACACTGTCTACGGCTCCACGCCGCCGGCCAACCCGCACCCCTATCCGTGGATGAATTCGCTCTTCCAAGACGGCGCCACCATCTCGTGGCTCATGGCCGAGTCTGTCATCGTCAACCACGCCCGTCGCTCCGTCTCACCCGAGCGGCTCGTTGCAGCGCTGCTCGACCGCACGGAGAAAGTCGCGACCGAGGCCGACTATTTTACCCTCACCCACCTCGACGACGCGCTGATGACCGAACAGGAAATCCGCGAGCTGCCGAAGGTGTGGGTCGTCGGTGGCGACGGCGCCCTCGGGGACATTGGTTTCCAAAATGTTTCCAAGGTCATCCTCCAGAACCGCCCCAACGTGAAGATGCTCATGCTCGACACGCAGGTCTACTCCAACACCGGCGGCCAGAACTCCGACTCGTCCACCATGCTCGGCGGCTACGACATGAACCAGTTCGGCGTGGCCTCGCAGGGCAAGCTGATCGAAAAGAAGAACGTCGCCGAGGCGTTCACCAGCGGGCACGGCTCGCCCTTCGTCGCGCAGGTCTCGATGGCCAACGCCGCCAAGCTCTACAAGGCGATGCTCGACGGCCTCGAGTATCGCGGCACCGCGTTCTTCCAAGCCTACACCACCTGCCAGCCCGAGCATGGCGTCGGCGACAACATGAGCGCCGAACAGGCCAAGATGGTGCGCGATTGCCGCGGCATGCCGGAGTTTGTCTTCAACCCCCGGCGCGGCGAGTCCGCGCAGGACGCCTTCGATCTCAAGGGCAACCCGAGCATCGACCGCGACTGGTGGCACACCAAATACGCCACCACCGGCGAGGAATACATTTTCGGTGTCGCCCACTGGGCGCTCACCGAAGGCCGCTTCCGCAAACACGTGAAATCCATCACCGCCGAGATGGCCGCCCGGCTCACATTGCTCGACGATCAATTGCTGTTCATCACGCAGGACGACGTCATCCACCGCCGCGTCTTCGACCCGGCGCACCGCTCGTTCGTCATCAACTTCGGCTGCTACATCCGGTCCGAGGAGGACGGGAAGATAAAATTCTACGCCGTCACGCGCCAGATGGTGCTGTTCGCCGTCGAACGCCGCAAAGCGTGGCGCATGCTCCAGAGCAAAGCCGGCGTCGTGAACAAAGACTACCTCGCGCAGAAGGGCTTCCTGGCGAAAATTGACAAAGGCGAACTCAGCCTCGCCGACGCCAAAGCCCGCACGAAGGAGCTCTTCGCCGCGGAACTGGCTGCCATCAAATAACGCCAGCGCCTTGAGCCGGTCGAAGCGCCGAACTCGCCGCCTTGAAGGAAACGCTGGCCAAATCCTGAACGTCCACCCGCGACGCCAAGTAAAGATCCTCGGGGCAAGCCCCGAGGCATTTGATCAAGACAGCTCGAAATCCAACTGCCCCTTGTGCAACTGACGATACTCACTCTTGCCGCCCTGCCGCTGCACATACGCAGCTATCACCTGTTCGCTGCCGTGTTG
>JANXWT010000276.1 GCA_025351035.1 Opitutia bacterium
CTCCCCGGGAAACAAACCGGCCGCTGTCAGTCCAAAACGCGCGCCTCACTAAGGTCGTCTTTTCCCAATTGTCAGACATCAGTTGGGCCGACTGTAGGAGCGGCTTTATGCCGCGATGGCGCGTGACGAATCGCGGCATAAAGCCCCTCCTACAGTTTCGGAATCGCTCGACCTCACTCGCCGGTTGACGGAGCAGCGCGACTCGGGCTTATCCGAGTCCGTGTCCACCGTCGTGCCCCCCCCCGAGTCCACCGTGCGCGTCTACTGGACGGCGTTCATCGGGCTGTTCTTCGATTACTACGATCTGTTCCTCTTCATCTATCTGGAGAAAACACTCGCGACGGATTTCGCGCTGTCAGCTTCGGCGAGCAATGCGCTGCAGTTCACCGGGCTCGCGGGAGTCGGCGCGGGTGCGTTGCTGTTTGGTTTTCTCGCGGATCGATTCGGACGTGGGAGAATGATGCTCGCGGTATTCGCGGTCTACGCCGTCGGCATCGCGGGACTGAGCCTCGCGTGGGATTTCAACAGTTTGCTCGTGTTCCGCTTGCTGGCATCACTCGCGCTCGGCGCGGAGTGGGGCATCAGTCACACCTATCTGGCGGAGCGAGTGACGCACGTGCGGCGCTACCGGTGGTCGGCACTGCTGCAATTCTCGATTCTCGGTGGATTGCTCGCGGCGTTGGTCACGCGTTACGCTTTGCCCGTGGTCGGGTGGCGCGCGTTGTTCGCGGCGTCGATTGTGCCGGTGGCGGTGTTGTCGGGCGTGCGCTGGCGGATGCTGATGAACGCTGACTCCACTGCAGGAGCGGCTTTACGCCGCGATTCGGATCAAGCATCGCGGGGGAAACCCGCTCCTACAGTTGTTAAGCCGACTGCGAACAGCCGCAACGCCCGCCGCTTCGCCGGCTGCTTCGCCCTTGCCAGCCTGACGATTGCGAGTGGCACGATAAATATTTTCTTCGCGAAGGAACTCCCGCAGTCGGCATGGCACACGGTGCTCTTCTGGGGCAACGTCGCACCCGGCATGCTGCTCGGCGCGTGGCTAGTGCGGAAGCACGGCGTGAGCGCAGCGTTGCTGCTCTACGGCGTCGCGCTCGTCGCGCTGTCGCTCGGGGCGTGGTGCAGTCCGTGGTCGCAGCGCAAGCTGGCTTTCGCGCTCGTGCTTCCGTTGCTCAACGGAATCCCGTTCGGACTGATGGGTGCGCTGTTCAACGAAATGTTCTCCGCGTATCGCACGATGCTGTCGGGCGCGGCCTACAACCTCGGGCGCATCCTCGCGGGTTTCGCCCCGGTGTTGCTCACGGCTTTCGGACTCAACGAAGGGGGGCGCTATTTTATCTTTACGGCGGTGACTGGACTCGGCGTATGCCTGCTGGCTCGCTGGCTGCCTGTGCCGGGCCCCCTCTCGCAGGAATAAATTACCATCTCGGCGCGAAATCGCGTCGATACATCGCAAACTGAGCAGGGGTCGCTTGTTTTTCACCGGCGCGGGTGTATACTTCCCGCCATGAAACGGTCTACCCAAATCCTGTGGGTTGCCCTGCTGGCGGTTTCGACGGTAGCGACCGTGAACGCCACGGAAGAAGATGTGATTATCCAGGCGTTGCAGTTGACGAAGATGGTTCAGCCGAGCTATCCGAACCACGCACTGGCTCTTGGCATTCCTTCCGGTGACGTGACGGTCGCAATCAGCCGGGACGCCCAAGGCATTCCCACCGACATCCTGGTCCTCGAGTCTTCAAACTCTCTGTTCTCAGAAGCGGCAGTAGAAGCGGTGCGTCAATGGCGCTTTGTCCCGAGCGATGAAACATCGGTCCGTCGCAGTGCCCCCGCCGTGGCTCGCCTACAGTTCAGCTACCAAGGGATCATCTATGTTTATTCGGCGGTCGAGCGGCAGTTCTCCAGCAACGCCGGAGCGAGCATTCGCAGTCGCTCTATCACCCTGCTCTCCTTGAAGGATATCGAGCCGTCGCCCAAGCCGGTTAGTGGTCCGGCTCCGAAATATCCGGCGGCCTTGGCGGCACAGGGTATCCCTGGCGAGGCAAAGGTGGGGTTCTATGTCGACAGTGACGGCAAGGTGCGCATGCCTTATGTAGTCTCGGCAACGGCCCCCGAGTTCGGTGCCGCCGCCGTGGCAGCAGTCGCCAACTGGCGCTTCACTCCGCCGAAGTTTAAGGGCAACGCAACGGTGGCGACCGACAGCTGGGCTTTCGAGTTCAAACGCAGTTCCTGACCACTCCTTCGTGTGGGCCGGCGGCAACACCGGCTCACACCCGGAAGATCGCCCCGAGTTTCTTGCCGAGCAGTGCGGACATCCCGACAATGGAGATGCCGAGAAACGCCATGGCCCACACGCCGAGTGCGGACGCCACGAACTTGCCGTCACCGAGGAGTTGGAAGAGTTCGTAGATGGCTTTCGTGATCGGATAATAGAGCTGTTTCTGAGCGAGCACGAGGGAGTCGGACACTTCCAGCATGGCGAAGGAAAATGCCAGCAAGCCGCCGGCGATGAGATTCGCGGCGATGAGCGGCAGGGTGATCTTGATGGTCGCTTTCAGCGGCGGGCAGCCGAGATTTTGCGCGGCCTCCTCGAGGGTTTCGCTGGTTTGCTGGAACCCCGCCGCGGCCGAACGCACGACGTAGGGCAGGCGCCGCACCGAGTAGGCGATGATCAGCAGGACGGTC
>JANXWT010000286.1 GCA_025351035.1 Opitutia bacterium
TTTGTATCGTGAGTCTGGAGTCACCGCATCCGCCCTACGGGGCGCCGGCACCGCATGTGCCCCGGCGCAGTCCCGGTGAACTCAAGCTGCGGGGCAACGTGCCGCTGGGCGGTGAAATCGAGCGGCAGGCGCGTGAGGATCTCTCGGGATATTATGCCCACCTCGAAGCCACCGACCGCGCGGTCGGGCGACTGCTGGCCGAGATTGATCTGGGAGAAACCATGGTGGTGTTTACCTCGGTGCACGGCGACATGCATGGTTCCCAAGGAGTCTTCCGGAAAGGATGGCTGTATGAGGAATCGATTCGGGTGCCACTGTTGATCCGTCAGCCACATGGATCAGGCCGCCTCAGTGAAGACGTCGTAAGCTTGGTCGATCTGCCCCACATGGCACTGGCGTGGGCCGGGGGCAGCGAATGGAAACCGAGCGGTCTCCCGGCCGAGATTTCAATGCCGGCGGAGTCCTCGCTCCCGCATCAATGTCCCTATCGATGGCGCGGGACGCGGAGCGCGGAGCAGAAATTGGTGCAAATCGAAGCGAGCAAAGGTGGCGCGAATGGGAACGCATCGTCACTTCATTTCAATCTCCAGCGGGATCCGTTGGAATTGCAAAATCTGGCCTCGGCCGAATAGCGCGCACTTGAGGTTGTCTGGCCGGGGCGAACTTACAGAAACAAGAGCTGCAAATTCGCGCCGCGGCGGGAGCGGGCGGCGGCGAGGTCGCGGATGAACGAAAGCGAATCGTCGTAGTCGCGCTGGCGGCGGGCGGTCCAGCGTTTGCTGGGCGGGCAATGTGCGCTGCGGAGATTAGTGACGAGCAGCGTGGACTCCGGAAACGTGGCGAGCGAGCGGAGGCCCTGCATCACGCTGGCGCGGGCGAAGAGCGGCGTGGCCCCGGTGTCTTCCGCGGCGGCGTCCCAGTGGAAAAATCCGTGGCGGGGTTGGGTCGCGAAGAGGCGGGCGAAGAGGGCGGCGGCGGCTTGGACGAAGGCCGGGTCGCTCGGCGCGCGCTCCTCGGCCTCGGGCAGGCTGCTGGTGATGGCGGCGTCGATCTGCTGCGCGAGATAAAGATCCTGCCCGGTGAGTGGCGCGAAGAGCGCGTTGAGGAAGTGCAGCCGGCGGAGCTGGGTGGAACTCGTCATTTCTTGGTCTTGGAATTAGCGGGCCTCTCGCCGGGGGCAAGACTGGTGATTTCGTCGACGAACTCGGAGACATCGCGGAATTCCTTGTAGACGCTGGCGAAGCGGACGTGTGCGACTTGGTCGAGCTTGCGGAGGCGCTGCATGACGTGCTCGCCGACGGCGCTGGTCGGCACCTGGCTCTCGAACTCGGCCTCGACGGCGTCGATGACGTCCTCGACGAGCATGATGATCTGCTCATTGTCGATCGGGCGCTTGTGGCCGGCGATGCGGACGGCGCGGACGAGTTTGTCGCGGTCGAAGGGTTCCTGGCGGCCGTCGCGCTTGACGACGACCAGATTGTCGCGCACGAGCGTCTCAGAAGTGGTGAAGCGGTGGCCGCACTCGAGGCATTCGCGGCGGCGGCGGGTGTTGTTGCCGTCGCGGGCGATGCGGGAGTCGATCACCTTGTCTTCAATGGAAGTGCACTTGGGGCAACGCATGGGTGGGTCAGCGGGAAATATTTAACCGGGCGCATCCTGCGACACGCCTCAGCCCCCGTGGTTGCGAGGAAACGGAGATGCCAAGCTGGGCGCACAAATGGGTGGAGGACCGCACGCTCGTGGATACTCGGAGTTTGACAGGGGGGTCAAGCCCGCGGGTAGGGTGTTACCCCCGGATGCCCGACCACTTCCAGCTCCTGCAAACCGATACAGTCACGGCGGCCCGTCGCGGGCGGCTGCGCACGCGGCACGGCGTCATCGAGACGCCGATCTTCATGCCGGTCGGCACGCAAGGCACGGTCAAGGCGCTGACGCCCGCGCAGATTCGCGAGACCGGTGCGCAAATCATCCTCGGCAACACCTACCACCTGAACCTACGGCCCGGCTCGGAACTCGTGCGCGACCTCGGCGGGTTGCACAAGTTCATGGGCTGGGACGGACCCATCCTGACCGACAGCGGCGGCTTCCAGGTTTTCAGTTTGGCGAAACTGCGCGACATCCGCGACGACGGCATCGCGTTTCAGTCGCACCTCGACGGGGCGAAACTATTCCTCGGCCCGCGCGAGGTGATGACGATTCAGGCGAATCTTGGCTCCGACATCGCCATGGTGATCGACGAGTGTCCGCCGTGGCCTTGCACGCGCGAAGAATGCCGCCTTGCCGTAGATCGCAGCTACCGCTGGGCGCAGCAATGCAAACAGATCGCCATCGACAACGGCTTTTTCGCGCGCGGCCACCAGGTGTTTGCCATCGTGCAAGGTTCGACATTCGACGATCTGCGCCGCGAAGCCGCCGAGTCCCTCGCTGCGTTGGATTTTTCCGGCTATGCCGTGGGCGGTGTGAGTGTCGGTGAGCCCGAACCCGAGATGCTCAAGCAAGTCGGTGCCACGACACCGTTCCTGCCCGCTGACAAGCCGCGCTACACAATGGGGCTCGGCACGCCGCCGCAGATGCTGAAGATGATCGCGCTCGGCGTGGACATGTTCGACTGCGTGCACCCGACTCGCGTGGCGCGCAACGGCGCGGCCTTCACGCCCGCCGGTCTCATCAATCTCCGCAACGTGTGCTACCGTGCCGATCCTGCACCGCTCGTCGAAGGCCTCGACAACTACACCTGCCGGAATTTCTCCCGCGCCTACCTGCGGCATCTCGTCATGGCGAACGAGATCCTCGCGAGCACGCTGCTCACGCTGCACAACGTCCATTTCTACCTCGACCTGATGGCGCAAGCCCGCGCGCACATCGATGCCGGCGATTACGCCGCCTGGCACCGCGCGTGGATCGAGCGCTATGAGAGCGGCGAACGCACCGGTGTTTGACGCGGCCAAGCTGTCGTCGGCGTAGCGCGGGCGGGGCCGGAATTATTTTGGCTGTGGATTGATCGCTAGGCCCGGCACGTAGAAGTCGGCCACTCGCGTCGCGATGATGTTTACCGCGTCGCCGCGATCGATGTTGCACAACACGATCACCGTGAGCTTGTCGTCCGGATAGTGATAGAACACTGATGAAAATCCGCCCGCCGTGCTGCCGTTGTGCACGATCAGGCGGTGGCCGTGGACGACGTCCAGAAACAGCCCGAAGCCGCAGTTGAAGGTTTTCCCGTTGTTCAACCGCACGGGTGTTTGCATCTGCTCGAGACTCGAGCGCTTGAGCACGAATTCGGTGGAGAAAATCCGTGCCCACTTCGCGAGTTCGAGCACACTGGTGAGGATGCCGCCGTTGGGCCGGAGGAGGTCCGGACGGCGAGGCTCACCTTTATGCAGCTTGCCTGCCTCGTCTACGTAGCCGCCGGCTCGCTGCGGGACGATCTCCTGTGCATTGACGAAACGCGTCGCGGTTAGGTCAAGCGGCCGGAAAATTCTCTGCGCGACGAACTCTTCGTAACTCTGGCCGCTTACGCGTGCGATGACCATGCCGAGGAGCGGATAGGCGGTGTTGGTGTAGGACCAGCGCTCACCCGGCGTGAAGTCGAGCGGGTAGGCCGACACCAGTGCGATGAATTCGCCGGCGGTGTAATCACGGCGGAACGAGAGGAGATTCGCCGACTCCCAGTCGGTGAGGCCCGAGGTGTGCGTGAGCAATTGCCGCAGCGTCAGTGGCTGCCACGCGGTCGGCAGGCCGTCGACGTATTTGCCTACGGCGTCGTCGAGCGCGAGTTTGCCCGCTTCGACGAGCAGCATGATCGCCTCGGCGGTGAACGGCTTCGTGATCGAGCCGATTTCGTAAACCGTCTCCGCCGTCGCGGGTGCAGCCGACTCCAAATTCGCCAAGCCGTAGCCCGCCGCCTTGACCAACTGACCGTCCCGCACCACCGCGAGGGAGAGTCCTGGAATATTTCGCTGGTAAATCGTTGCCCGGATGAACTCATCGATCTCGTCCGCCCACAGTGACGCAGGGAGTGCGTGCAGAAACAGCAGCAAAACAGCCAGCAGTGGTCTGGTCTTTGGAGGCACGCTGCATGGTCATGGAATTTTCCCGCTGGGGCAAGGCTGCGCCAAGTTTTGCTGGCTAGGTGGCGGGCGACACCCTACACGTTTTTCCCATGCGAATCCTCGTCACCGGCGGCAC
>JANXWT010000304.1 GCA_025351035.1 Opitutia bacterium
GAGAGCCGGTAGCTGTAGACGGGACGCTCCGCCGCTTTCGGCAGATAGTAATACATGATGCCGAGAATCGGCGTGGTGAGGAAGAACGCCACGGCGTTGTGCCCATACCACCATTGCACCAAGCCGTCCTGCACGCCGCCAAAGAGGCCGTAGCTGTGCGTCCAGCTCGTCGGGATCGAGAGGTGGTTGACGATGTAGAGCATCGCCACGGTGATGATCGTCGAGATGTAGAACCAGATCGCGACGTAGAGGGACTTCTCGTTGCGGCGGGCCAGGGTCCAGAAGAAATTCACCGCGAAGACGACCCAGATGAAGGCGACAGCGATGTTGATCGGCCAGATGAGCTCGGCATATTCCTTGCCGCGCGTGAGGCCGAGCGGGAGCGTGAGGGCCGCGGCGACGATGATGAGCTGCCAGCCCCAGAAGTGGAGCTGCGCAAGAAAATCACTCGCGAGGCGCGCCTTCACGAGGCGCTGCGTGGAATGGTAGATGCCGGCGAACATCATGTTGCCCACAAACGCGAAGATCACGGCGTTGGTGTGCAGCGGGCGCAGCCGGCCGAACGTCAGGAACGACGTGCCGAAGTTGGCCTGCCAGAAGTTCAGTTGTGTGGCGATGAGCACGCCGACCAGCATGCCGACCGCGCCCCAGAGGAGGGAGGCGAGCATGAACTGGCGGACGACCTTGTCGTTGAATTCAATGGTGGTTTTTTGACCTGTCATGGTGGTGGGGTGAAGTCAGGTGTGGTGGAATCCGGGACCTTGACGGCATCGGCGCGGTGGGAATCGCCGCACGGGCCGACCCCGGCCACCCGCGGCAGCTCGTCGGCCAGCGGCAGGAGGGAATCGCGCTCCGGGCTGGTGAACCGGCGCCGCGTTTGCTCGCGGGCGAACAGCACGACGAAAAGTCCGGCGAGTCCGAGGCTGAAGAAAACAGTTATGGGTATGACCGACATGCGTGGAAAAGTCAGTGGCCACACAGTAGCGAAGCCGCCGGGGACTGGCTGCGCGTTTCTTGCCCGCCATTGGGCGGTTCTTGCCGAAAGCGTCAGGCAGGGTCCGGAGCCGGCGGCTCGTCGCGCAGCGGCGGCTCTTCATCCAGGAGCGGTCGGACCGGCCGGCAACGGAGGGCTTCCCGTGCCCGCTGCCAAAGTTCGCGGTCCTGCCCGACCGGGCGGCCCTCTGCTTGCCAGAGAAAATACGCGCGGTGCTGAATTTCTTTTTCGGTGGGCTCGATTGTGGGGCCGAGTGGGTGCCGGGTCATGGTCGTCATGGCGAAGTCTCCTTTGGTTGCCGTGAGTCTACTGCCGGCGGGCGCGGCGGGCTCAGCGCCGGTTGGCAATACCGCGGCAAATCTTGCGCAGCCCGCAGCGACAAATTCAGGAATCGCGCAACAAATGCCCATCGATGCACAACCCATGCAGAGTCGCGCACGCGCAAACGTGGCACTATGGCGTCGTGCACAAAGGTGTGACGAGTCAGTTGGAGGCCCTGCGCCCCGCCGTGAAGAAACGCTGGGAAGCGTTGCTGCGGCTCGAGCCCACCCTCACGCCCCTTGCCAACCCCGACACGCTCGTCTTCATGATGGACGAGACCCTGCACCAACTGTCGTCGGCCATCAAAGCGCGGTCGTTTAAGCGCTGGCTGAAGGAAAACCCCGCGCTCGTCGCGCCGATGCAGTCGCGCTGCCATTGCGCCCTCAATCCGCTGCTCACTTACTACACCACCGGGGAACTGGCCCTGCGGGCCGCGGCCGGCGCCGCGCTCGGATCGGACCTCGAGGAAGTGCTGCTCTATTTTCACAGCCTCGGGCAGCGGGAGATCGAGACTCTCTGCGGCGTGTGCGCGCATCTCGGCACCGAGGTCTGCCCCGACACCCGGATAAAAAAATCAGCCGAGCTGCACGCCCACCTACGCCGCTGAGGTGTGCAGCATCTTCTCGCGCCAGACCGTCGGGGACTCGCCGGCGATTTTCCGAAACACGCGGTTGAACTGCGAGAGTGACTGGAAGCCCGCCTCGAAGGCCGCCTCGCTGATCCGCTTGTGCGGATTCTGGAGGAGGTTCTTCACCTTCTCGACCCGGATGCGCGCGAGATAGTCGGTGAACGTCAGGCCCGTCGCTTGCTTGAACATCTTGCAGAAATAGAACGCGCTGGTGTTTACGGCCGAGGAAACCTGCCGCAAGGTGATCT
>JANXWT010000326.1 GCA_025351035.1 Opitutia bacterium
CGCCTTGCCGGCAAACGCGATGCGCCTCGCGGACTTCAGCGGTTATGAACATCTGCGCTAGACTCCGCGGCGGCGTCATGACCAGCTCGGCCGCGGCGACCCGCGCTCTCGCGGCCGAACTGGCGGCCGCGTTGCCGCCCGACACGACGCTCGCGTTGCACGGCGACATGGGCGTCGGCAAGACGACTTTCGTTCAGGGCCTCGCGCAAGGTCTCGGTGTGCGCGAACACGTGACGAGCCCGACTTTCGCCATCTACTCGGTCTACAAAGGCGAGACCGGACGCACACTTGTCCACCTCGATGCCTACCGTTTGGAAAAGGAAGCTCAGCTCGACGCACTCTTACTAGAAGAGTTCCTCGTGAGCCCGTGGTGCCTCGCGATTGAGTGGCCGGAGAAAACTGGCGCTTGGCTGTCGGCCGACGCGTGGCACCTGACGCTCTCCATCGCCGAGAACGAACATCACCGGCTTGTGCTTAAATAAAAGCCCGCTCACAAGAGCGGGCTTGGGATGAATCTTCAGGCCGAGGTTTCGGGCTTGGGGACCTCGGGCGGTTCGGTCACAGGTGTCGTCTCCGCGGGGACTGGAGCGGCTTCCGTTGCCGTGGGTGCGGTCTCAATCGTCGCAGCCGGTGCCGCTTCAACCAGAGCGGACTCGGTTTGAGCGGCAGCAGGCTCAGCAGGCCTGCCATCTGCTGCCTTGGCGGAGGAAGGAGCCTCAGGGAAATCGACCGGGTCGTTCTCCTCGCCGTTTTCGTCGGCGCGCTTCGCAGTCTGTGGAGCCATCGGCGGAGCCGCGAAGAGCTTGCCGTCGGAGAACTCGGTGACGTAGCCCTCCATCACCAGCCAGCGGAGATCGTTGCTCATCTTGCGGAGACGGTCGGATTGTTCCGGCGGCAGCGCCGCAAACGGAGCTTGCGAGACCGAGGTTCCCTCGGGCAGAGGACTGGCGGCCAAAGCAGCGGCAATGTCGATGCCGAGAAAATTCTTCGGCAGCTCCTTCACATGCCCCATCGGATATTTTTCGATATGCTCGATGAGCGCGGTGATGCTCTCCGAAAAAACTTGGCCGGGGATGCGGAAGTGGCGCTTGACGGCGCACACGAATGAGACACCGCGCGAGCCCTTCTTGAAGATCGTGAAACCCTCGCGGCGCAGACGGCCGCGAAGTGCGTTGGCCGTGTCGAGCGGAAAGCGGCGCTGGCGCTCTACATGGCCTTCAACGGCGCGGCGGATCTCACCGGGCGGCAGCTTTTCGAGCATCTTGCCGTGGAAGCGGACGTTCTCAACCGCACGCACGACGCGTTCGCGCGCATTTGTCAGCAAGTGGTAGCGGGCTTCCTCCAGACTGTCGAAGGTGATGGCGGGAACCTCGGTCGCCGGCGCAGGAGTGTCCGCAGCCGGTGCGGCAGTCTCGACGGGAGCGGGGGCGTCAGCCGGTGGCATGACTTCAGCCGCGGGGGTGGCCGGTGCAGGCGCCAGCGCCGGCAGCGGTGAATTGGAAGCTGTTCTCGGAGCTGGAGTTTTCCACGCGTAACGGACGGCCTTCTTCATTTTCTCCTGCCACTGGGCCAGCACCTCGGGCTCGCGGACGGAAACGATGCTGTCGCGGAATTTCTCGAACGCCATGCGGTCGAGGCGCGTGGCATGGTGCTGCTGGATCGTCTGTTGGTAGCGATGATAATTCGGCGGCCCGAGCAGTTCGCCCGTAATGCCGCACTTATTGATGATTGGAAAATTCCCCTTCGGCGGATCGATCTCCACCTCCTGCACGTCGAAGAACTGTGAGAGGTGGTTCGCCAGCACATGCTGGATGGCGGTCTCTTCCGTCTCAAACGGGAGATGGTCGGGCATCGACATGAAGAGCGTGGTCGGTTTGCCCGGCGCCGCGGCGGCTTCGCCTTCGGCGGGCTTGTCCGCCGGCGCGGTCTTCGTGCGCTGCACGACGATCACGAAGCGATCGTTCTTCTCGAGGACTGCCTTGGTGATTTCAAAAAGCTGATAGGTGCGGCACGACGCTCGCACCGCTTTCACCAGCGCGGCGAAACCGGTATCCTCAGGATAGCACGTCGCCGAGAAATACGGGCTGACATATGGTGCGCGGTCAAAGGGTTGACTGCTCTCGCGACGGTCGCCGCGATATTCGCCGCCGCGGGAATCTCCACCGCCACGGATATCACGGCGGGGGCCGCCGGGGCCGGGACCGCGGTCAAAACGCCGGCGGTCGCCACCGGGTCCTTGGCCTTCACCGGTGGCCGGGGCGCGCGCGCCGGGAGCAGCGGTCATCGGCCCCGAGGGCTTTTGAAACGAGCGACGGTCGCGCGCTGGTGCGCCGCGGCCGCCTCCGTCATCGCGGCGTTCCCGCGGCTCGCGGTCAAAGTCGCGGCGTGGCGATGAGATCGGTTTAACTTCGGTCCATTGGGTTCCGAAGCTGAAGGCTTGCAACTGGGTGAGGTCGATTTTGTTCAACCCCTGTTCGTTGCTATCGTTGGCGGGCGTGGTGTCGTCCATGAATGGGCGGAAACGGGTGTATGTTACCCGGATTGGAGTCGATGAGAGGCTTGGTGTTC